>NZ_JBLRWX010000003.1:0-96013 GCF_047921035.1 Natronococcus sp. | reverse complement strand
GCTAACTCCGGCTCTTTTTTCTGGAAACCAGAAGAACACCTGCGGCTTCGGCCGTGAGCAACTCAGTTACTGCCGATTGGCCCCGGAACCCCTTCGTCGGTGATCCATTGCAGGAATCGTACCGAATACAAAGCACGAACGTTTCACAAGTCAGCAGTCGATCAACGACGAAGGATGCGTTCAGCACAGGCCCCGTTCGTACGCAGCGGGCTACAGGTAGCCGAGATCCGCCAGCCGCTCCTTGGTTCCGGCCTGCATCTCGACCTCCCCGCCCGCCTCGGCCGCCTCGAGCGAGTCGAACCGCTCCTCGAGTCGCCCTCGAAGTTCCCGCACCCGGTCGGGACGGTCGGCCGCGAGGTCGGTTCGCTCGTCGGGATCGCCCTCGAGGTCGTGGTAACGCTCGAAGCCGTCGTCGCCGCGGACGTACTTCTCGTCGCGGGTACGGATCGCCCGGAGCCGGCGATCGAACGCCCGCACGCGGTCGGGAATCTCGTCGAACCGTGCCTCGAGGCGGTCGATCGAGGGCTGGGGCGCGGCGTACTCCGCGAAGACGGCGTCCCGTCGCTCGTCGTCGCCCTCGGGGTGGAACGACCGCCCGTGGCCCTGCTCGAGCAGTTCCGAGTCGTCGATCCCGACCGTCTCGAGCAGCGTCGCGGGGAGGTCGAGCAGCTGGACCAGCTCCCGCCGTTTGCCGCCGCCGGTGAAGGGACCGCCGTGGCAGACCAGCGGAACGTTGATCAGGGTGTCGTAGAGGTTGTACTGGTGGCCGAAGAAGCCGTGCTCGCCGATGTGCTCGCCGTGGTCGCCACAGACGACGAACAGGGTGTCCTCCCACTCGCCGGCCGCCTCCAGGGACGCCCGTAGTCGCGCAAGCTGGTCGTCGACGTAGGCGACTTCGGCCCGGTAGAGCCCGCGCAGGAGCCGAAACTCCCGTTCGGTGAGGTCGTAGTCCTCGCAGTCGTAGGCCCGAGGGTCCTGTCGGATCGCCGTGGCCTCCTCGTAGCTCGCCCCCTCGGGGAGAAAGCGCTCGGCGTACTCCCGCGGCGGGTCGTACTCGACGTGAGGTTCGATGAAATTACAGAACAGGAAGAAGGGGTCGTCGCCCCGCCCCTCGAGCCAGTCGCCGATCCAGTCGGCCGATCGCGAGGCGCCGTCGTCGCCCGTCGGCTGAAACACCTCGCTGTAGAGGACGTTCGCCGCGTTGACGAGCGGGTTGCCCTCGAACAGCCGGTCGCGGGTCGCCTGCAACTTCTCGCGGACGTCCTCGCCCCGGACGACGGCGCCCATGTCGGTGTCGGACTGGATGTACTGCCAGCCCTTCCGCAGGTCGTCGAACCCGCGGTCGAAGCCGAACTCCTCGGTGATCCAGGTGTTGTTGGAGACGCCGACCGTCTCGTACCCGCCCGCCGAGAAGGCCTCCGCCAGCGTCCGGAGATTCTCGTCGAGGAACGTGTGCCCGCCGTGGGCGCCGTGTTCGGACGGGTAGCAGCCGGTGAACATCGAGGCGTGTGAGGGCAGCGTCCACGGCGCGGTCGCGAACGCGTTCTCGAAGGTCGTCCCCTCCGCGGCGAGCGAGGACAGCGCGGGCGCCGTCTCCGGCCCGACGCTTTTCGCTCGAGCGGTGTCGAGAACGACGAGAACGACGTTCCGGACGTTCGTGTGTGACTCTCCGTCACGCTCGTTGGGTTCGCTCATGGCTACGTCACCTCCGCCTCTCGACGGGAAGGCGCCAGACCCGGCTAATGCAGGGGATTCAGGGATTCGGATCGGGTCGAGTGACCGTCTCCATCGGCGACCGATCAGGCCGTCGCCGGCCCAATACTTACTCGCTCCGGTTACGTACGCCGGAGCGATGGCCCCGCCGAACATCGTCTTGATGCACTGCCACGACCTGGGGCGGTACCTCGGCTGCTACGGCGCGGCCGTCGACACGCCGCGGATCGACGGCCTCGCCGACGAGGGAGTCCGCTTCGACCGCCACTTCGTGACGGCACCCCAGTGTTCGCCGAGTCGCTCGAGCCTGATGACCGGACGCCACCCCCATCAGAACGGGATGCTGGGGCTCGCTCACGGCGACTGGGAGATCGGTCCCGACGAACGCCTGCTCCCGCAGCTGCTAGGCGAGGCCGGCTACGAGACCCACCGGTTCGGCCTCCAGCACGTCACCGAGTATCCCGATCGGCTCGGCTACGACCGCGAACACGTCGAGGAGCCGCTGCGGGTGAACACGCCGCCGTCGGTCCACGAGACCGCCCGCGCCCGCGAGGTCGGCGAGGACGTCGCGTCGGTGCTCTCGGCGGGCGAGCACGACGCCCCCTTCTTCGCCTCGGTCGGCTTCTTCGAACTCCACCGGGTCGAGGAGGAAGACGGGTTCGGCTTCGAGGCCGACCGCTACGAGACGCCCGACCCGGAGCGCGTCGAACCGTTGCCGTTTCTCCCCGACCGGCCGGGGATCCGTAGCGACATCGCCGAGGCCCAGGGGATGCTCGAGGCGCTCGACGACGGCGTCGGGGCGGTGCTCGACGCCCTCGAGGCGGCGGGTCTCGCCGAGGACACCCTCGTCGTCTTCACGACCGAACACGGGCTGGCGTTCCCCCGGGCGAAGGGGTGCTGTTACGACGCCGGCATCGGCGCCGCGCTGGCGATGCGCTACCCCGACGGGTTCGGGCCGGACGTCGTCGACGACCTCGTCAGCAACGTCGACGTCTTCTCGACGCTGCTCGAGTTCGCCGGCATCGAGGTCCCGGCGAACGTCGCCGGGCGGAGCTTCCACGATCGTCTCGCTCGGGGCGAATACGGGGAGTACGAGCCCCGGGAACGGGTCTTTGCGGGGATGACCTGGCACGATCGGTACAACCCGATCCGGGCCGTTCGGACGGAGCGGTACAAGTACGTCCGGAACTTCTGGCACCTCCCCGGAGTCTATCTGACGAAGGATATCTACGAGAGCGCCGCCGGCAGCGAGGTCCGCGAGGAGTACTACTGCGAACAGCGACCGTACGTCGAGCTGTACGACCTCGAGGCCGACCCCCACGAGCGGGAGAACCTCGCCGAGGATCCCGACCACGCGGACGTCAGGGATCGCCTCCGGGACGACCTCATCGGGTGGATGCTCGAGACGGACGACCCGCTGCTCGAGGGACCGGTTCGACCGAGCGACTGGGAGGAGATCCACCCGCAATTGGGCGACGAACGAGACCGGTAGCCGTTCCCCGACCGGCCGTATCGTGGTCTGAGATACACGTTCGTATTCTTACGACGTACACGGGTAATCGGTCGCGGGCGCTCGTTCGATCCGGTTGCGTTTGAGTTGGGCGCTCGCGGATTGCGGTGAGAATTGGTGCGGCCGACGTATATGTACTCGTGAGCCCGCTATGCGAACCACAGAGTAATGATCGGATTACCGCCTGAGATGCTGCTCGTGTTCGTGCTGACGTTTCTCGCCGGGGTCGTCCCCGGGCTCCACTTTCTGCTGATCGAACGAACGCCCCAGGGGGGATCCTGATGGTCCTGTCGGACGCGAACCCGTTCTACTTGGGAACGTTTCTCGTCTACCTGCTGATCGTCCTCGCGATCGGCGCCTGGGCGTATCTGCGAACGGAGACGATCGACGACTTCTGGGTGTACGGGAAGGAGTTGGGGCCGGGGCTAGCCACGGCGACGTACGTCGCCCAGTTCGTCAGCGCCGTGAGCGTGATCGGGTTCATCGGGGCGATCTACGGCGACGGCTACTCCGTACTAACGGGGATCGTCTTCGGACTCGTCCTCGGGACGGCGGGGCTGTACTTCGTCGTCGGCCGAGTCCGTGAACTCGATCACATCACACTCCCGGATATAATTGCCGACATCACGGGCGCCGAGTGGTCTCGCCCGATCACCGCGACCGTCCTCCTCGGGAACGCCTGGGCCTACCTGATCATGCAACTTGTCGGTGCGAGCCTCCTCGTAACGACGATCACTGGAGTTCCGTACCGATATATGGTCTGGGTAATCGGCGGCGTCTTTATTCTTTATACGGTACTCGGCGGCCTCGTCAGCGTCGCCTACACCGATCTGATTCAGGCCTCGATCATGGTCACCACCGTCGCCGTCGTCTTCGCGTACTTCCTCGTCGACCTGGGTAGCCTGGGGGCGATCAACACCCAGTTCGCCGCAGTCGACTCGACGAACGTCGCCCCGCTGGGTGATGGAACGTACACGCTGTTCGGACTGAGTGCGTCGCTCATTGCCTTCTTCGGAACGACGTTTACCTCCCAGAACCAGATTATCCTCATCAACGCGACCAGAAACGTTCGGACGGCGAAGGCGACGCTCGCAGCCTCGTCGTTCGTACTCGCTGTTTTTTACGTGCTTCTCGTCGTCGTTGGGGCGGGTACGACCGTCGCGCTGGTCGATGCCGGCCTCGCGGTCGACAATCCGGATCTGGCGTTCCCGGTGTTGATCACCGAGTATCTTCCGACGACGATCGGCACGATCATCGTGCTTGCCGTGCTCAGCGCGATCCTCTCGACGACCGACACCTATCTCCACTCAACGGGCGTGACGACTGCACGAGACATCTACGACTACTTCGACCCCGACGCGTCTGACCAGCGGCTCATGCGTATCTCAAGGCTCGCAACGATCGGCTTCGGGATCACCGCGACCGCGATCGCCGTCGATCCGCCGGGAACGCTCATCGCGATCTACGAGTTCCGCGCGATCCTGCTTACGAGTGCGTTCCTCGTCCCGATATACGGAGCCCTCTACCTCCGGGGAGTCCCGGGGACGGCGACACTGGCGGCGATGGTCGCCGGTACGATCATCGGCGTCGGCTGGGAGGCCCTTGGCGATCCGTTCGGCGTTCCCGCGACGATTCTCGCGGTCGTCGTCGGCGGGACGCTGCTGCTGGGAGGTGTCGCCGTTCAGCGTCAGCGACCCGACGTTCCCGAGCGGTCCGGCTCATCGTAGCGGCTTCACCGTCCGAACGGGTTTAGTTGCCCCACTTCGAACTTCGCGTATGACCACCGATCCGGCTGCGACCGACGACCTCTACCGCGTCGCCGAGATGACCTGGCGGGAGATCGAGACGGCCCTCGAGCGAACGACGACGCTCCTGCTCCCGGTCGGCACGACCGAACAGCACGGCCACCACCTGCCCCTCGGCGTCGACGTCTACATGCCCGAGGCGATCGGCGAGCGCGTCGCCGAGCGCAGCCCCGCCCTGCTGGCGCCGCCGATCTGGTACGGCGTCAGCCCCCATCACACGTTCAAACCCGGCACGTTCACGCTCTCCTCGGAGACGTTCCAGCGCTACGTGACCGACGTCTGTGCCTCCGCGGGTCACTGGGGGATCGAGAACGTCGTCATGCTCAACGGCCACTACCTCGCCCAGGACCCGGAACTCGAGATCGTCGCTCGGAACCTCCGAAGCGAGCACGGTCTCGAGGCGTTCCACGCGCCGCTGGTCGAACTGTTCGCGGAGGTCGCCGAAGAGATCCGTACGGGCGAGGTCTCCTTTCACGCCTCCGAGTTCGAGACCAGCATCATGCTCGAGCTCTTGCCCGAACTCGTCGACATGGACGCTGCCGAGCGCGTCGACCCGCCTGCGAAGTCGCTGCCGCTTACGGACTACGACGCCCTCGGCGATAACAAGGTCGGCTGGTCGCTCACGGCCGAAGACATGGACGAACTGACGCCTACCGGGAACATCGGCGATCCGACCGTCGCGACCGCGGAAACGGGCGCGGCGCTCGTCGACGCCGCCGTCTCCGAGCTGTGTCGACTCGTCGATGCCCTCGAGGAGACGGGCTGACGCGACTCCGTTCGACGACTCTAACACGTCAGAGGCGCTGCGTACGAGTATCGATGCGCGCGTTCCGGATCGCCTACGACGGCAGCGGCTACTACGGCTTCCAGCGCCAGCCCGACGTGCCGACCGTCGAGGACGCGCTCTTCGACGCCCTGCGCGCCCTGGGCGTCCTCGAGCCCGACGCGAGGAAGCCGGCCGGCTACGCCGCGGCCGGGCGAACCGACGCGGGGGTCTCCGCGCTCGCTCAGACGGTCGCCCTCGAGGCCCCGGAGTGGCTGACACCGCGGGCGTTCAACGGCGAGCTCCCCGCCGACGTTCGGGCGTGGGCGGCCGCCGACGCACCCGACGGGTTCCACGCGACCCACCACGCAACTCGACGTGAGTACACGTACCACCTGTACGCGCCGCCCGCGGACCGTCTCCGTGACGGTTCGTCCGGGACGTCGTTGGCTCGAGCCGCCGTCGACGACGACCGCTTCCGGGCCGCCTGCGACGCGCTGTCGGGAACGCACGACTTTCACAACCTCACGCCCGACGGCTCGAACACCGAGCGCTCGCCGACCCTCGAGGCCAGCCGAGAGGGCGACTACCTCGTCGTCACCGTCTCCGCGGGCGGGTTCGCCCGCGAACTCGTCCGGCGACTCGTCTCGCTCGCCGAATCGGTCGGAACGGGCGAGCGCTCGCTCGCGGACCTCAAGCGCGCACTCGAGCCAGAGCCGCTGCCCGGCCACGAGGGGATCGCGCCCGCCTCGCCCGAACCGCTCGTGCTCGCCGCCGTCGACTATCCGAATCTCGCCTTCGAGGTCGACGAGGACGCCGCGGCGAGCGCTCGAGCGGTGTTCGACGCGCGACGGATCGAGCGCCGGACCGGCTCGCGGGTGGCGGGACAGCTCCGTGACGGCCTCCGATAACTACCGCTCGACCGCACCCAGGAGAGCGTTTTTGATCCCCGCGTTCGATCGACGGAGCATGGAGCTCTCTCCCGAGGAGTACGGCGCCTACTGGCGCGCGTCGATTTACGTCGCCGCGGGCGTCGTCCTCGCCTCTCTGAGCTATCGGTTCGTCATCTCGACGCTGTTCGCCCAGTCGGAGGGCGGTCCGATCGCGATCGGATTGTTCCTGTTCGGGACGCTGACGTTCGCGGGCTGCTTTCTCGCGATGCTCGGGGTCGCGCAGGTCGTTCGAACCGCCGTCGACGCGGAGATGCGAGGGTGAGACCGGATCCGCTCGAGGGTCGTCACCTGACGAGCGCTTCGGGCTCGGTGCGGTCCTGCTGTGAGACGACGTAGTGGACGACCTCCCGCTGGGTGTGTTTGCCCATGAGGTGGTCCTCGAGTCCGCGATCCAGCTCCAGAACCTCCTCGCAGACCGGACACGTAACTGGTGGGTCGAATGTCATATTCTCCTTCGATCTTTGCTAACTGCGGACAAACCGCTACAGCCTGCATATGCTCGCCCGCCGAAGCGGGTCGGCTACTCCCATGCCGGGGGCCAGACCTCGGCCGCCCGCATTCCGGGGACGTAGTTCTGGTCCTCGAAGCGCTCGCGGAGCTCGTCGGCCGACACCCGCGGGACCTCGGTCCCGGTCAGCTCACGAACCAGCAGCGCGGTCAGCATAGCGTGTTCGCGCAGGTTGCGGGGCTCGACCTTGTCGCGGGTGTCGGCCGCGGTGTGACCCCAGCCCCGTCCGCGATCGCCGCCGTCGGCCGGCTCACTGTGGAGCTGTAGCGAGGGAACGCCCGCACGCAGAAACGGCCAGTGGTCGCTGAACGGATGGGGATCCCGGTCGTGGACGACCGGCTGGCCGAACGACTCCGCGACGTTCTCGGCGAGGTCTGCCAGGGGCTCCGAGGCGTGCGAAAGCGCCTTCAGGTTCCGGAAGCGGCCGGCGCCGTCGACGTTGACGACCGCCTGAACCGACTCGAGGTCGAGGTCGTCGGCCAGGGCCTCGGCGCCCAGCAGCCCGATCTCCTCGCAGCCGACGCCGGCGATCCGGACCCGGCAGTCGAGGTCGTCCTCGAGGTCGGCGAGGATCGAGGCCGCCCCCGCGACGGTCGCGATCCCGCAACCGTTGTCCAGCGCGCCCTCGGCGATGTCGTGAGCGTCGTAGTGAGCCAGGACGAGGAGTTCCTCGTCGGTCTCGGGACCGAGGGTTCCGTGGACGTTCCGGCTCGTGCCGTCCGTCGTCGAGGCGTCGACCCGCAGGCGGACTCGAGCGCCCCGCTCGGCGTACTCGACGAGCCAGTCGTGGGTCTCGGCGCTGACGCCGACGCCGGGGATCGCGGCCTCGGCGTCGAACTTCAGCGCGCCCGTCGGCGGCAGCTGCCCGGGGACGTGGTTGGCGAAGACGAAGGCCTCGGCACCGGCTGCGGCCGCGTGGCCGAACTTCTCCATCCGGTGGACGAACCGTCGATCCGAGGGCGTCGTCGTGCTCGCGACCGCGATCGCACCCTGGAGGTCGACGTCGTCGATCTCCTTGGGGGTGCCGTAGCCGACGTCGACCAGCGGCCCCTCGAGGTCGCCCGGCGGACAGTACGGCAGGGCGATCGCCTCGAAGGAGCGCTCGCCCGCGGGGGCGTCGGTTGCACCGTCGTCGACGTCGGTGACCGCGAACTCGGTCGTCCCCCGCTGCCAGCGTTGCATCGGAAACTCGTCGATTCGGACGTCCGCGACACCAGCCTCCTCGAGGTCGTCGCGGACGAGTTCCGCGGCCCGTCGTTCGCCCGGAGAGCCGCCCATCCGGTTGGATAAGGCGGTCAGTCGGCTCAGCAGCTCCCAGGGGCGATCGTCGGCCCACGCGCGGCCGAGCGCGCGCTCGAGTATCGGGTCGCGCTCGCGAGTCGTCGGTCCGTTCGTGTCGTCCATACGGTCCCCTTTCGAGGCGACGGGCAAAATCCTCGGGGGAGCCCGCGTACCCTTCGATACCCTTTACCAGCTTCGTTCCGAACTCCGGACCATGAGTTCAGTTCCGGAGCGCTCCGAGATCGACGAGGAGTACACGTGGGATCTCGAGAGCATCTACGCGACCGACGACGACTGGGAGGACGCCTACGAGGCGGTCGCCGAGCGCGTCGACGAACTCGCGGCCTACGAGGGGGAGGCGACCGACGACGCCGAGACGCTGCATACCGTGCTCGAGCTTCGCAACGAGATCATGCGGGAGGTCGCGACTGTCTTCTCGTACGCGCGGATGCGACGCGACGAGGACACGACCGACCAGGAGTACCAGGCGATGACGGCCCGGGCGCAGTCGCTTGCGGCCGACGCCCAGTCCGCGGCGTCGTTCATCGAGCCCGAACTCCAGGCGCTGACCCGCGAGGAGTTCGAGGCGATGGTCGACGACGTTCCAGAACTCGAGACCTACGACCACTACGTCGACGACGTGTTGCGGATGAAACCCCACACGCGCTCGGCGGAGGTCGAGGCCCTGCTCGCGGACCTGAGCGAGGTGACGGGGGCGACCGGGGAGGTGTACAACATGCTCTCGAACGCGGATATGTCGTTCCCGACGGTCGAGGACCCCTCCGGCGAGCCCGTCGAGATCACCCAGAGCAACTTCACGAACCTGCTCAAGCGACCCGACCGCGAGTTCCGACGGGAGGTGTACGAGGCCTACTTCGACGAGTGGAGCGACGTCCGCAACACCGTCGCGGCCTCCTACAAGAACAGCGTCAAGGCCGACGTCAAGATGGCCCGGGCCCGCGACTACGACACGGCCCGCGAGGCCGCTCTCGACGGCCCGAACGTTCCGGTCGAAGTTTACGACACCCTCGTCGACAGCGTCAACGACAACCTCGACAAGCTCCACCGCCACGCCGAGCTCAAACGCGAGGCCCTCGAGGTCGACGAGCTGCGGATGTGGGATCTGTACATGCCGCTGACGGCCGACGAGGGCCCCGACGTCGGGTACGATCAGGCGGCCGAGTACGTCGTCGACGCCCTCGAGCCGCTGGGCGAGGAGTACCGGTCCCGCGTCGCGGAGGGTCTGGAGTCGCGGTGGGTCGACGTCTACGAGAACGAGGGCAAACAGGCGGGGGCCTACTCGGGCGGCACGTACGACACCCAGCCCTTCATCCTGATGAACTACCAGGACGACATCGCCTCGATGTACACCCTCGCCCACGAACTGGGCCACTCGATGCACTCCGAGCTGACGAAGGAGGAACAGCCCTACGTCTACTCCGACTACGAGATCTTCGTGGCCGAAGTCGCGAGTACGGTCAACGAGGCGCTGCTGACGAATCACTTGCTCGAGACCGTCGAGGATCCCCACTTCCGCAAGCACGTCCTGAACGAGTTCCTCGAGCGAGTGCGCTCGACGCTGTACCGCCAGACGCTGTTCGCGGAGTTCGAACACGAGGCCCACCGCCTCGAAGAGGAGGGTGAGCCGCTGACCGCCGACCGTCTCGACGGGATCTACGGCGGGCTCAAGGAACGGTACTACGAGCCGGCGGCGATCGACGACCGCATCGCCCGCGAGTGGATGCGCATCCCCCACTTCTACCGGGCCTTCTACGTCTACCAGTACTCGACGGGAATCTCCGCCGCGCTGGCGATCGTCGACGGCATCGACGAGAACGGCGAGGAGGCCGCCGAAGACTACCTCGACTTCCTCCGCCGGGGCTCCCGCGAGTACCCCCTCGAGTTGCTGCGGATCGCGGGCGTCGACATGAGTTCGTCCGAGCCCGTCGACCGCGCGCTCGAGACCTACGGCCGACGACTCGAGCAGCTCGAGGAGTTGCTGGCGTAACCCGCCGTTTTCCGCGTTTCGCGACGGTTCGGCTACCGGAGCTCGAGCCGAAGATACGCGACTCCGATAGCGACCAGTACCGCCCCGAAGCCGACGGCGAGGATCTCACCCGCGAGGAGTCCGTAGCCGACCAGTGCGATCCCGGCGACTCCGTGCGAGGCGACGATCAGCGGCCGTCGGCGTTCCCGGTTCACGTTCGGACGAACGGAGGTGGGGCCGATTAATCGTTCGTCATCGAGACGTCGCGAGCGGGACACCCGCTCCCGACGGCTCAGATCGCGACTGCGACCCCAAGTCCGACGGAGACGAGCACCAGCGCCAGCACGGCGACGAGTCGCCCGCGGGAGGGCTCGCGCTCGAGATCGACGTGCGGGCCGTCGATCAGCGTCTGGACGCCGAAGAAGGCGAGCGACAGCGCGTCGACTCCCGCCGCGGTCCCGAACAGCGGTGCCGAGTCGGCGGAGGGTACCGCGGTGAGCAGCCAGCCGGCCGCGAGCAGTATCGTCCCGAGGCTGTTTGCCTGCTGCCAGCCGACCGTTCGCCCGGCGATCCGGAGTCGGTCGGTCGCGCTCGAGAGCACGAACGCGATGCCGGCGAGACAGAGCAGGACCGCACCGACGATCGACGGCCAGCCCGACGGGTCGGCGAGCGCGAGAAACCCGACCGACGAGAGGAGTATCCCGACCCCGAGCGGCAGTGCGAGGCGGCGCTGGAAGCGAGCCATACTGAAAAACTACGATAAATTACATAATCGTTACCCCGCGGTCGTCGTCCGAACGGAGTCGATCACGGCCGTCGATCGCCGTCGCGGATCGGAGCCACCGAAAGATCGATACGATCGCCGGAAGATACTACGGGAGAATGCGAGAGACCATCGTCGAGCGCCTCCGGAAACCGGAGTACACCGGCGAGAACCGGTGTACGCCGTGTACGGTTCTCAACCTCGCCATCGCCGGCGCGATCGGGGCGGCCGTCGCGCGCAGGTCGAGACTCGCGGGTGCCGCCGTCGTCGGAGCGTCGGCCGCCGCGATCTACCTCCGGGGGTATCTCGTCCCCGGAACACCCGAACTGACCAAGCGGTACCTTCCGGAGCGGGTGCTCCGACTGTTCGGCAAGACATCGGAGCCCGAGATCCGCGGCGGGCTCGTCGCGGGTGAGTCGCGAGCCGACGAGAGGGGTGCGGAGGAGATCGATCTCGAGGGCGACGCCGACGAACTGGATGTGGATTCCGGGGCCGAGTCCTCGATCGACGAGAGCGGAGACACAGCCGACCGGCCGCAGCCCCCCGAACCCGAGACCTACTTCCTCGAGGCGGGCGTCGTCGAACCCTGCGAGGAGATCGACGACCTCTGTCTGACCGAGCCGTTCGAGACCGCCTGGAGCGACGAGATCGACCGGATCGATACCGACGCGCTCGAGGGGACCGACGCCGCGGTAGCCCTTGGATTCGACGCCGACGAGGGTGCCTTCGAGATCGCCGGTCACGGCGACGACGCGCGAACGCTCCGGCGGGACGGCCGCCTGCTCGGCAAGTGGCCCTCGCAAGCGGCCCTCGTCGCTGACGTCACCGCCGCCCGCGTCCTCGAGTCGTGGGACGACGACTGGGCGGCCTACGATCCGCGGGCGAGAGGCGAGTTGCTCAACAGCCTGCGACTGTTCCTCGAGACCTGTCCGACGAGCGGGGGCGAGGTCGTCATGGGCGAGGAGACCGTCGAATCCTGCTGTCGCTCCCACGACGTCATCGCCGTCACCTGCGCCGAAACCGACGAGCGGCTGTTCGAGTACCCCGTCTCCGAACTCGAACTCGAGTAACGAGACTGACCCGATGGCGTCGTGTCCGCCCTCGAGCGACGGAATCCGTCGCGGAATCCCACCGCGACCCAAAGGCACATTTATCGTCGAAAACTAATCGAGGCATAACAGATGTCTCGAAGCCCGTCTATCCCCGACCGACCCCACCGCGAGATCGACCCCGATCTCCCCGACGACGAGCGGCTCGAGGCGCTTCGCGACCACTTCGAGGATCTCGTCGACGTCAACGAGCAGCTCACGGAGCAGCTCGACGAGGCCGAGGGCCGCAGACAGCGCCTCCAGGAGAAGGCGAACCGGGTCGAACGCGAGAACGAGACCCTGAAGAGTTCCTCGCTGTACATCGCGACCGTCGAGGACGTGATCGACGACGAGGTCATCGTCAAACAGCACGGCAACAACCAGGAGGTCCTGACCGACGTCTCGCCGCGGCTGCTCGAGCGCGTCGAGGCCGGCGACCGCGTCGCCGTCAACGACTCCTTCGGCATCCAGACGATCCTCGAGGCCGAGACCGACGCCCGCGCGCAGGCGATGGAGATCACCGAGCGCCCCGAGGTCGACTACACCGACATCGGCGGGATCGACGAGCAGGTTCAGGAGGTCCGCGAGGCCGTCGAGCAACCCCTGACGAACCCCGAACTGTTCGAGCAGGTCGGCATCGATCCCCCGAGCGGCGTACTCTTGCACGGTCCGCCGGGCACCGGGAAGACGATGCTCGCGAAGGCCGTCGCCCACGAGACCGACGCCACGTTCATCAAGATGGCCGGCTCCGAACTCGTTCGCAAGTTCATCGGCGAGGGCTCCCGACTCGTTCGGGACCTCTTCGAGATGGCCCGCGAGCGCGAACCCGCCATCATCTTCATCGACGAGATCGACGCCGTCGCCACCACCCGAACCGAGTCGAAGACGTCGGGCGACGCCGAGGTCCAGCGGACGATGATGCAACTGCTCAGCGAGATGGACGGCTTCGAGGCCCGCGGCGATATCCGCATCATCGCCGCCACCAACCGCTTCGACATGCTCGACCGCGCCATCCTCCGTCCCGGTCGGTTCGATCGGCTCATCGAGGTCCCCGAACCCGACCAGGAGGGCCGCGAGCAGATCCTCGCGATCCACACCCGCGGCATGAACGTCGACGACGGGGTCGACTTCGCCGCGCTGGCCGAGGAGACCGACGGCTACTCCGGCGCCGAGATCGAGAGCCTCGCGACCGAAGCCGGCATGTTCGCGATTCGCAACGAGCGCGAAGAGGTCCGCCAGCAGGACTTCCTCGACGCCTTGGAGAAGATCGAGGAGGACGACTCGAGCGACGTGATCTCGTCGGCGGGCTACTTCTACCAGTAAGGACGCCGTTTCGGCTGTTTCGTTCGACGGGAACGACGAGGACGGATATCGGACACCCGTTAGATACGTGTCAGCCGTGTCCGTCGGACGGTATTCCGAGTATGCGTCTCGAGTCCGTCCGTCGACGATACCGGCGAGCGAACCGCTGAATTGCCGATCGCCCGTTCGTCCACGCGGTCACCCTCTCGTTCGTCATCGGCGCGAGCTAGGCGACCAGCTCGGTGCTGATCGGTGGCGATCCGCTTCCGTCGGCGGTCGGATACGGATTCGTCACGGGACTGCCGACACTCGTCGCTGCCGTCCTCACCGACCTTTCGCGCCCGCAGTAGGCGTTCCGCTCGCGACGGTTCGGGTTCGATCCCCGCGTTCCGGTCTCGACTCCGGATCGCAACGCCTTACGCCGCGGGACCCCTACCCCGGCCATGAGCATGATCCGAGTCGTCTGGGGAACCGGTTCGGGACCCACGAAGATGGCCTCCTACGACGCTGCGCTGGCCGACGCGGGCGTCGAGAACTACAACCTCGTCTCGGTGTCGTCCGTTATTCCGGCCGACACCGCCGTCGAGGCCGTCGGCACCGCACCCGACCTCGGCCCCGTCGGCGAGCGCCTGACCGTCGTCGAGGCTCGAGCGACTACCGCCGGGCCGGGCCGGGCGAGTGCCGCACTCGCGTGGAACCAGTCCGTCGACGGCGGGCCGGGACTGTTCTACGAGACCGCGGGCGAGATGGACCGCGAGGACGTCGAACGACGCGTCCGGGAAGGGCTCGAGGCGGGCCAGGACCTTCGCGACTGGACCTTCGACGAACCGAGTGTCGTCGTCGAAAGCAGCCGGGCCGACGCGGGAACGTACACGACGGCGCTGGCGCTCGCGGTCTACGGCGAGAGCGAGCCGATCTGTTGAGCTGCCCGAAGGCGAACGCTTTTCACCTATCGCCCCTATACACAGGATACAACTTCTCATGAACGGAAATACGCCGTATGCAGGGCTGCCGGGCGAGACCGGTGCTGGTCAGCGCGCCGCGGCGGACGTTCCGGAGCTCTCGACCACCCAACGGCGGACGCTCAGCCGCGACGTCTCGCGGATCGCCGCCCGAACTCGAGAGTTCCTGCCCGACGAGTACGTCGTCGACGCCGACGTCGCGGGCGGCCAGGCCGGCTTTCAGGTGACCGTCGCCGTCCAGCCCCCGATCGGCCATCCCGTCAGTGCCGGCTTCCAGCCCGATCTCGAGGAGCCGACCGAGGAACTCATCACGGCCGACGAACGCGACGAGGTCGCCCGCGGACTGGCCGCGAGCGCGGCCCTACAGGTCAAGCAGGCGGTCAGCAACAACGTGACGCCGACGGCGAAGTAATCCCGCGAGGTCGCTCTTCTAGTACAGCAGCTGTTCGAACTGGTGGCGTCGCCGCTCGAGGTCGACCGCCGGCTCGAGGGTCGGATCCGCAACGAGTCGATCGATCGCCAGCAGCGGGTCCGTGCCGGCGCGTTCGACGTCCTCGAGCAGCGACTCGATCGCGGCGCGGTTGGTCGCCAGCGAGGACGACAGGTCGATTGCGAGGAGCAGCGGAACCGCTCGCTCCGGACGGGTCGGGAGGGCGTCGCTGATCCGTGAGAAGTCGGGACCGTCGTCAGGTTCGATAGTCGGGTCAGCGTCGCTTCCGATCGGATCGACCGTGAGGCAATGCGTGCAGACGCGTATCGCCGCGGCGTTCGACGGCGCGTGGTCGCGATACTCGGCAGAAAGGGAGAGTGCGATCGTCGCGTCGGATCCACACGCCGAACAGGTCATTGCGGCTCAGTCGCCGCCGGGGACGCCGCCGGCGGTCGACTGCCCCATCTCCTCGGACTCGGTGCCGGCGGTGTCGCCGGTCGCGGCCTCCTCGGTCTCCTCGACGTCGTCTTTGGCCTGCTGTGCCTCCTTTTCCTCCTGCTCTTTCTTGTCCTTGATCTTCTTCAGGCGGAAGGTCTCCTCGCGTTCCTTCTCCTCGAGTTTCTGCTCGATGTACTCCTGGCCCTCGTAGAGGTCGGGCAGAATCGTGAACTCGAGGGCGTTGACGCGGCGTTTGGTGGTTTCGATCTCTCGGAGCATCTTCTTCATCGCCGTCTCCACCTCGGCGGCGAGGATGATGCTTTCAAGGAGATCTTCGTAGGCCTCGGCGGCCTCGTCGATGCGCGCGGAGGTGCCCATGATCCCGTAGCCGCGCTGATCGAGGCTCTTCGAGACTCGCGAGGACTCGATCTGCGGGACGACGACGCCCATGATGTTCTTCGACTCGGTGGTGATCTCGGGGTGTTCCTGCAGGGCCGCGGCGGCGCCCCGAACCGCGACGTCGCCCTCCATCGCCCGGGCCATGTTGATCTTCTTCTGGGCGTCCTCGTAGTCGTCTGCGAGGTCGCCGCGGACGTCCTGGGCCTTGTCCAGGATGTCCATGAACTCCATGATCAGCCCGTCCCGTTTCTTCTCCAGGGTCCCGTGCCCGCGCTCGGAGAGTTCGATCCGGTCTTCGATCTCCATCAGGTTCTTGCGGGTCGGTTTGACGTCCTTGGCCATCTTGTGGAGGGATTGCGTTCCCAGTCGGATAACTGTTTACAGTTTTGCTTGGCGCGGAAGACGGCGTCTCGACCGTCTCGGCCCTGTCGACGGGGCGTACGGGCGTATTGCGGACTATCCCTGGCCGACCATCCCCTCCTCGTCGTCCCACTCCTGCTCGCGGAGTTCGTACTTCTGGACCTTCCCGGTCGCGGTCGTCGGCAGCTCTTCGACGAACTCGATCCGCTGGACGGTCTTGTAGTTCGCGAGGTGCTCCCGGGTGAACGCGACGAGGTCGTCCTCGCTGACGCCCGGGTCGTCCGGATCGCCGCTCTCCGGAACGACGAACGCCTTCGGCGTCTCGCCCCACTGCTCGCTGGGCGACGGGATGACGGCAGCGTCGGAGACCTCCGGGTGGTCGAAGAGGGTGTCCTCGAGTTCGATGCTCGAGATGTTCTCCCCGCCGGAGATGATGATGTCTTTCTTGCGGTCCTGGATCGCGATCATTCCGTTCTCGTCGATCGTCGCGAGGTCGCCGGTGTGGTAGTAGCCTTCCACGCGATCCGAGAAAGCCTCCTCGGTCTCCTCGGGTTTGTTCCAGTACTTCTCCATGACCTGGTTTCCGCGAACGACGACCTCGCCGAGCGTCTCGCCGTCCCGGGAAACGTCCTCACCGTTCTCGTCGACGACCCGGATCTCGGTGCCCATGAAGCCCAGGCCCTGGCGTTTCTTGACCGCAAACCGGCTATCGCTGTCGTCGTCGAAGTGGCGCCGGGCGTCCGAGGTCGTGATCAGCGGCCCGGTCTCGGTAGCGCCGTAGACGTGTTTCAGGTACCAGCCGAACTCGTCCTCGACGGTCCGCAGCGTCGCCTCCGGCGGTGCCGACCCCGCGGTCGCGATCCGGACATCGTTCGCGCCCGTCGTCTCGACCTCGTTGTCCCCGTAGTAGTCGATCAGCATGTTCAACACTGTCGGGGCGCCACAGAGGTAGGAGATGTCCTCCTCGCGGATCGTCTCGAAGAGCCACTCGGCGTCGACCCCGCGGGTACAGACGTGTTTCGCGCCCATCCCCGTGACGGCGTAGATGTGCCCCCAGCCGTTGACGTGGAACATCGGTAGCGTCCAGAGGTAGATATCGTCGTCGGTGAGGTTCTGGTGGACTGCGACCAGGTAGGCGTGGATCGTCTCACCGCGGTGGGTCCGACAGACCCCTTTCGGATCGCCCGTCGTTCCCGAGGTGTAGTTGATCGTGATGATCTCGTCCTCGTGCATTTCCGGACGGTCGTACTCGGGCGTGGCGTCCTCGAGCACCTGCTCGAAGTCCTCCCACCCGCCGTCGGACGAGTCCGACGAGGATCGCCCGCCTTCGGCGGCCTCACTCCCTTCGACGGCGCCGACGTCGTTCGTGATGAACGTCTCCGTCGGCACCTCGTCGCGGATCTCCTCGATCCGGTCGGCGTACTCGTAGTCGGCGTAGACGGCGTCGACGCCGGCGTCCTCGAGGATGTACGCGAAGTCCTCGGGCGTGAGCCGGTAGTTCAGCGGCGTGTGGACCGCGCCGATCTGCATCGAGCCGTAGGCCGCCGCGAGGTGGTAGTGGGTGTTGGGGTCGAGCACCGCCACGCGGTCGCCCTTCTCGATACCCCGGTCCTGAAGCGCCGCGGCGAACCGGTCGGCGCGCTCGCCGAGTTCGTCGTAGGTGAACCGTTCGCCGTCCGTGCCGACGACGGCCTCCGACTCGCCGTAGTGGGTTCGCGCGCGATCGAGAAACTCCGTGACGAGCAGTGGCTTCTGCATAACTCAACCTCAAGCAACGATCGTTATGTTCGTTTTGATTCCGACGGTCGAACGGATCCGTCAGTAACGGTGGTCAGCTCGCTGTACGTGACGGCGTCGTCGAAAAATCGGAAGCGCGAGCCTCGAGCGGGCTCGCGGTCTTTCGCTGCGTTAGGCCTCGACTTCGGCGGTCTCGGCTTCCTCTTCGCGGTAGTACTCCTCGATGAGGTCCTCGTCGATCCGGTTGAGCGCCTCCTTGGGCAGCATCGACAGCAGGTCCCAGCCGAGATCGAGCGTCTCCTCGATCGAGCGGTTGGTGTCGTACCCCTGCTGGACGAACTCCGTCTCGAAGCGGTCGGCGAAGTCGAGGAACTTGTTGTCGCGCTCGGACAGGGCCTCGCGACCGACGATGTTCACGAGGTCGCGCAGGTCCTCACCCTCCGCGTAGGCGGCGTACATCTGGTCGGAGACGTCGCCGTGGTCCTCGCGGGTCAGGCCCTCGCCGATCCCGTCGTCCATCAGCCGCGAGAGGCTCGGCAGGACGTTCACCGGCGGTTCGATTCCCTGACTGTTCAGGTCCCGGTCCATCACGATCTGGCCCTCGGTGATGTAACCGGTCAGGTCGGGGATCGGGTGGGTGTCGTCGTCGCCGGGCATCGTCAGGATCGGGATCTGCGTGACCGATCCCTCGCGGCCTTCGATACGACCGGCGCGCTCGTAGAGCTGGGCCAGGTCAGTGTACATGTATCCGGGGTAGCCACGCCGACCCGGAACCTCCTCGCGTGCCGCACCGATCTCGCGCAGCGCCTCGCAGTAGTTCGTGATGTCGGTCAGGATGACCAGGACGTGGTACCCCTTCTCGAAGGCGAGGTACTCGGCCGTGGTGAGCACGAGCCGCGGCGTGACCTGGCGCTCGACGGCCGGGTCGTCCGCGAGGTTCATGAAGACGACCGAGCGCTCGAGGGCGCCCGTGCGCTCGAAGTCCTGCATGAACTCGTTTGCCTCCTCCTGGGTGATCCCCATCGCGCCGAAGATGACCGCGAACTCCGAGCCCTCCTCGTCGTCTTCTCGCGGCTCGTCGCCGCTCGAATGGTCCGCGGAACTCTGTTCCGCGCTATCGCCCTCCTCCTCTTCGGGCACCGACGCCTGTCGGGCGATCTGGAGCGCGAGCTCGTTGTGGGGCAGCCCCGAGCCGGAGAAGATCGGCAGCTTCTGGCCCCGAACCAGCGTGTTCATGCCGTCGATGGCGGAGACGCCGGTCTGGATGAACTCCTCGGGATACTCCCGGGAGTAGGGGTTGATCGCTTCGCCGACGATGTCGACGCGCTCGTCGGGGACGATCTCCGGGCCGCCGTCGATCGGGTTCCCGGAGCCGTCCAGCACCCGCCCGAGCAGATCCTCGGTGACGGGCATCTTCATCGTCTCGCCCAGGAATCGGACGGAGGCGTTGCGGTCGATCCCGCCCGTTCCCTCGAAGACCTGGATCGAGACGAGTCCGTCGCTCGACTCCAGGACCTGTCCGCGCAGGGTCTCGCCCTGCGGCGTCTCGATCTCGACCATCTCGTCGTAGCCGACGGGTTCGTCGACCTCGGCGAACACCAGCGGACCGCTGATTTCCGTGATTGTCTGGTACTCTTTCATGTTAGTACAGTGCTCTGATCTGCTCTCTGAGGTCCGATTCGAGCTCGTCGATGAACTCGTTCCAGTCGTCGGCGACGCCCATCCGGTTGAGCCGGGGCGCGGCGTCGACGTCTTGGATCTCCTCGACGGGGACGCCGGCCTCGAGGGCGTCGAACGCCTCGTCGTTGAACGTCTTGATCGCGCCGAGCATCCGGTAGGTCTTCTTCGGGTCGCAGTAGGTGTCGACGTCGTGGAACGCGTTCTGCTGGAGCCAGGCCTCGCGCAGGTAGCGAGCGACCTCGAGGGTCAGCTGCTGGTCCTCCGGCAGGGCGTCCTTCCCGACGAGCTGAACGATCTCCTGGAGTTCGTCCTCCTCGTCGAGCACGTCGATACCCCACTGGCGTCGCTCGGGCCAGTCCTCGGCGACGTTCTCCCGGAACCAGGGGTCGAGCTGCTGGCGGTACAGCGAGTACGACTCGTTCCAGTTGATCGAGGGGAAGTGGCGTCGCTCGGCGAGGTCGGCGTCGAGCGCCCAGAACGTCTTGACGATACGCAGCGTGTTCTGGGTGACCGGCTCCGAGAAGTCCCCGCCGGGCGGGGAGACGGCGCCGATGACCGAGATCGATCCCTCGTCGCCGTTGATCAGCTGGAACTTGCCGGCGCGCTCGTAGAACTCCGAGAGCCGCGCAGCGAGATAGGCGGGGTACCCCTCCTCGCCGGGCATCTCCTCGAGCCGGCTCGAGATTTCGCGCATGGCCTCGGCCCACCGGGAGGTGGAGTCGGCCATCAGCGCGACGTCGTACCCCATGTCGCGGAAGTACTCCGCGATGGTGATCCCCGTGTAGATACAGGACTCGCGGGCGGCGACCGGCATGTTGGAGGTGTTCGCGATGAGACACGTCCGGGACATCAGCGGCTTGCCCGTCTTCGGGTCCTCGAGTTCGGGGAAGTCCTCGATGACTTCGGTCATCTCGTTGCCGCGCTCGCCGCAGCCGACGTAGACGACGATGTCGGCGTCGGCCCACTTCGCGAGCTGGTGCTGGGTGACGGTCTTCCCGGAGCCGAACGGACCGGGAATCGCCGCGGTCCCGCCCTTCGCGATCGGGAACAGGCCGTCGAGGATCCGCTGGCCCGAGACCAGCGGCACCGTCGGGGTTTCCTTCTCGTCGGAGGGGCGAGCCCGGCGGACGGGCCACTCCTGGTGCATGGTGATTTCCTCGCCGGAGTCGAGTTCGGCGATCACTTCGTCGACCGTGAACTCGCCGGTCTCGATCGAGGTGATCTCGCCGCCCTCGTAGTTCGGCGGTACCATCACCTTGTGGGTGATACTCGCCGTCTCGGGAACTTTTCCGATGACGTCGCCGGGTTCGACGATCTCGCCCTCGGCGACGGAGGGGGTGAACTCCCACTCGCGCTCGAAGTCGATACCGGGCGCGTCGACTCCGCGGTCGAGGAACGCCGAGCCCATCTTCTCCTCGAGCTCGTCGAGGGGACGCTGGACGCCGTCGTAGATGGCGTTGAGCATCCCCGGTCCGAGGTCGACGCTGAGCGGTTCGCCCGTGTTCTCGACGGGTTCGCCCGGAGCGACCCCGGAGGTCTCCTCGTAGACCTGAATCGTGGTCAGGTTCCCTTCGATCTCGATGACCTCGCCCATCAGTCCTTCGTCGCCGACGTAGACGACGTCGTTCATCCGGGCGTCGAGGTCCGCGGCGGTCACGACCGGACCGCTCACGCTTTCGATAACTCCGCCTTCGTCGACGGATTCGATGTCTTCTGCCTGGCTCATAGTTTACTCTTGTTCGTCCTCTTCCATCAGGTCGATACCGATCGCGCGCTTGATCTGCTCGCGCAGTCCGCCGCCGCCGGTTCCGCTCCCGATGGTGACGACGACCGGTTCGACGCTCGTTTCGACCTCCTGACGGACGCCCCGCGAGAGGTACTCGAGGTCGTCGTCGTGCATGACGACGATCCCGACCCCCTCGTCCTCGAGGGCGGCCGTCGCGGCGTCGTCGAGCGATTCCTCCTTCTCCTCGTCTGGAACGTTCTCGAAGCGGCGAACGCCCGCGAGTCGGAATCCAGTCGTGAACTCCGGGCTGCCGACGACTGCGATCTCCTGGCTCATAGGATCACCAGCTCGTCCTCGATCTCGCTTTCGGTGAGCCCGACCTCGCGGCCGCGTGCGATCGCGCGGATGTTCTCGACCTCGCGTTCCTTCGCGAGGATGTACGAGAACACGGCTGAGACGGAGGTCGGGTAGATACTCGAGAGTCGGTCCGAGTACTCGAGTAGTGCAGCATCTATTGCGTGCTCGAACTGGATAAGGCTGTCAGCCTCGCGGAGTCGATCCAGCGCGACCGAGAGCCGGTCGCCGTAGCGTTTGTTCTCGGCGATGTGATCGACCAGCTCGTCGTAGTCGGCGACGAGCCGGCTCAGCTCGCCCTGATCGAACAGCACGCCGCCCTCGATGTAGTAGGCCGCAGGGTCGAGGTCGGCGCCGCTTCGCGCCAGCCGGAGCGCGTTCCGGGCGTTCCGAAAGTCGATCTCCGCCTGGAGGAACTCGAGGTACAGCGCCTCCGGTCCCTCCTGGGGCTCGTAGCTGTCGGGTCGACGGAAGCCGTCGAGCAGGTGCTCGAAGAACTCTCGATCCAGCGCGTTCTCGAGGGGAACGAGCGCGCCCGTCTCCTCGTACTCCTCGTAGGCCGCGCTGAGGGGTTCGTAGTAGATCGTCCCGTACAGGACGTCGATCGCGTCCTCGATCGAGTCGACCTCGAGCAGTCGGTCGATCGTCCGCTCGTCGAGGTCGCCGGCGCGGATGAGGTCGGTCTGGATCGCCTCGGAATCCGCGTCGGTGTAGATACCCCGGATGATCGTCTTCAGGTTCCAGACGTCGAACTTCCGGAGGTACTGTGCGATGAGGTCGTACAGTCGCCCCTCCGCCCAGTCCAGCAGGTCGTTGAAGTGCTTCGCGAGGTTGCGGTTCAGTGCGTACTCGATCAGGTCGACACCGGAGAAGCGCGTTCCGAGCGCGTTGATCTCGCGTTCGTACTCCGTCTCCTCCATGAACCGTGCGATCTCGCTCGGCCCCATCCGGATCAGCTTGCGGTAGTCTTCGTCCGCGAACAGCGAGGCTCGGCGCGACCGAACGCGAGCGTTCACGTATTCCGGATTCGAGGCGCCTACACTCACGCGAACCACCGGAGAGTGTTTGCAGGGAGTGGCTCACGAGCCGTGCGAGTGAGAACGACCGTGCTCATTGCTCGAAGAGTCTGTTGCTGATCTCCCGGAGGTTGTCTTCCCAGACGTCCTCGAGCACCGAGTCGAACGTGTTGTTCACGCGGACCCGGGACTGGTCGCTCTCGACGACGATGCCGCCGAGACAGTCGTACTCGCCGGCGTACTCGTAGCCGTCGTAGTCGTCGAGGATCGACTCGAGCAGCTCCCGGTCGTCGGCGCGGCCGTAGACGTTGACGTCGTGGCCGTCGTCGAACTCCTCGCTTGCGGCCTCGAGCAGCTCGCGGGTCAGCGCTTCCCGCGGGCCGTCCTCGAGGGTGGCCAGCTCCTCCTCGACGTTCTCGCGAACGTCGCCGAGCACGTCCCGTCGGGCCTCCAGGCGCTTCTGTTTCGCCTCCAGCTTCGCACTGGAGAGTCGCTGTTCACGTAGTTGCTCGGTCTCGCGCTCGGCGTCACGCCGTGCGTTTTCGCGGATCTCGTCGGCGTCCTCCTCCGCGGTCGCCTCGATCTCCTCGGCGCGAGTCTCGCCCTCGTCGCGGATACGCTCCGCACGCGCGCGGGCTTCTTCCCGAATGTCTTCTACGACTGTTTCCAAACTCATTGTAAAGGGGGAAGGGGTGGTCGTTAGACCAGGAAAATGGCGACGATCGCGAAAATGACGAGCGTTTCCGGCAGGACGGTCATGACGATACCCGGAACGAACATGTCGTCGTCTTCGGCGATCGCGCCGACGGCGGCAGCGCCGATCCCCCGCTCAGCGTATCCGGCGGCGAGCGCGGAGAGACCGACAGCGAGTGCGGCTGCGGACTCGGGGGCGAGAACTTCGGAACTTTCGGCTTGCTGTGCAAGGGCGGTGGCGAGTTCAACTCCTTCAATCATGGTTTAAGACTCACTGTGAGCTCGATTGCTCCTGACAGCCGTATCTGTCTCTGCACACCCCATAAAACTCTCGAAACATTTCGACCCAGCTCCCCCCTCACACCGCTCGAGGGAGGCCTATGTTAACTCAGAACAATCTTCTCTCGGCTCCGTTTCGACCGCTACAGAAGGGAGCCGAAACCACAGAAGCTGAAGGCGCGAAACGAGTCGCGGTGGCGATCAGTCGGCCTGCGGCTGTGCCGAGGCGGACGTCGCCTCTTCACGGCTTTCGTGACCGAACGGTTCGTACTCCTCGCCGCCGCCCTGGTAGAACTTCTGGAAGAACTCCACGTACTCGAGGCGGAGCATCTGGATCCCCGCTGCGGTGATACCCAGCAGCAAGACCAGGATGTGTCCGAACACGAAGACGAGGACGGCGCCGACGATCGCGATCGCCGACACCAGCGGTCCGTCACCGGCGTGGACGAGACCCACGAACTCGGGAGTGAGTTCGGCGTACTCGTAGCCGGAGATCTCCGTGATACCGAACCCGGGGTAGTTGAAGTACGTGTACCCTTCGGGCGTCTCGTAGGCGCCGAACACCAGCAGGTTCACCGCGAACGCCATCCCACCCTTCGCGAGGAGGACGGCGACCATCCGGAGATACGAGAGGACGTGACCGAACGCCCAGGCCGGGATCTCGAAGATGCCGGCGATGCCTTCACCGACGGCGACCAACGCGCTGCCGGCGATGAACGCGGCGAGGCCGACGATACCGACGATCTCTGGAAGGCCAGCAAAGCCCATGAAGTCGTAGAGGACCGCCTCCTCGGTGGCGCCGACGAGGAAGGCCGGCTTCTGCTCGACCGCGTGAAGGCTGAAGATCCAGACGAACAGGCCGTTCATCGCGAGGATCCACGAGAGCCGTTCGTAGACGGCAGCCTTGACGCTGTGACTGAGTTCGTTGATGAACCCGAGGATGAGCCCCGCGTTCAGGTGGATCAGACCGAAGGCGATGCTGAAGATGATCCAGAAGATCGCCCAGTCGGTCGCCTGCAGGCCCTTGTCGAGGGTACCCGCCAGCGGAATGAACCCGAGGCCGACGTCCGACATGTGGATGCCGAAGATGTCGTCGTACAGCCAGCCGAACAGGATCGTAAACGCACCGGCCCAGATACCGATCGTCCCGACGGCCTTGCCGGCGTCGGAGTCGAAGACCTTCCAGGCGCCCCAGCCCATCAGCATGTAGAGGATCCCGTAGCCGATGTCCCCGATCATGAAGCCGAACGCGAACGGGTAGGTCAGGAAGATCAGCAGCGTGGGATCGAGCTCGCTGTACTTGGGCTGGCTCACCATCTTGACGAGCAGCTCGAACGGCTTCGCCGGGGTGAGGTTGTTGAGGATGACCGGCGGCTCGTCGTCCATCGTCACGGCGCCCTTGCCGTGGCCGGACTGTGGCTGGCCGCCGTCGGTGGCGGCCTTGCGCTGGGCCGGCTGCTCCGTTTCGGCGTCAGCGCTCGGCTCGCCGCCGTTGCCGTCACCGTCGCCGCCGCTGCCCGTGTGGGCCTCGGCGCCGTGTTCGTGTTCGTCGTAGTCGGCGACCTCGAGCTGTTCGATCTCGACGCTGTCGCCGACGGCGCCGCGAAGCGCGTCGACGAACTGGTCGTACTCGTCGGCCGGGATCCAGCCCTCGGCGATGAAGGCCCGGTCGCTGGTCGCGAACTGTAGCGGCGCCTCCGCGCGCTGGACCTCGATCGTCAGCTCCTCCTCGACGCGCAGCAGGAACGAACCCTCCGTGTCCTTGATCTCTGCGAGCTCCGCGTCGATCTCCTCGAGGTCGCTCTCGAGGTCGCGCTTGCGCTCCTCGAGTTCGGCGACGTAGGCGTCGGGACTCTTTTCGGTTTCGGGGACCGGGTGACGGGCGAACTCGACGCCGACGAGCGCGTCGTCGACGACGTTTTCCTCGCCCGCGTCCTCGGTCGGCGCGGCGACGACGGCGACGACGTCACCGCCGGTAAACGTCTCGTACGCTCGGACGTCGTCGGCCGCCTCGAGCGCCGCCTCGACCTCCGAGACGGAGCCCTCGCCGACGAGGACGTCGACCGACTCGTAGCCGCCGAGCAGATCGAGGTCGATCCCCAGCTCGGCGAAGGGGGCGACCCGATCGATCCGTTCCTCGACGTCGCGGAGCTGCTCGCGGAGCTCGCCGCGGCGGTCGTCGAGCTCGTTAATTCGGGTCCGGATGCGCTCGAGTCGCTCCTCCCAGTCGTCGTCGATCGTTCCCGGCGCGGTGTCGTCGTCCGAGAGCTCGAGCGAGCTCTCGAGCGCGCGGACGGTGACCAGCTTCTCGGAGGCGTCGTCGGCTCCCTCGATCGGGTTGCCGTTGTTGAACCCCTCCCAGGAGCCGTCGTAGTCCGAGAGATGAACCAGGTTGAGCTCGTGGATGCGCTCGATGACCGTGGGCATGACGCCCTTGGAACCGGTCACCGAGACCTTGCTCATCCGCTCAGGTCTGAGCATGAACGTCCTCCTGGAACAGTTCGACGACGTAGTCGGTCACCTCGTCGACCCGGCTCTGGGCACGCTCGGCGAGCGCCTCGCGCTCCTGTTCTCCCTCGCGAAGGACGCGCTCGCACTCCTCGTCGATCTCCGCGCGCGCCTCCTCGAGGCGCTGCTCCTTGAGATCCCGCGCCTCCTGTTCCGCTTCCGTGCGAATCTCCTCGGCACGTTTCCGGGCCTCGGCTATTCGCTCGTCGCGGTCGTCTTCTGCCTGTGCGACGATCTCGTCGGCCTCCTCCTCCGCCGACTTAATTCGTTCGAGAACCTGTGGCCTCGGCATACTCTAAGCAAGCGAACGTTTGCAGCAACGCGTATATGGTAGTTGCGAAAGTATCCCGTTCGGACGCCCCACCGCTCGGCGGTAGTCCGCGATCATCGTGCGACGAATCGACCGGGAACAGCAGACATATGCCCGTCGGATCGAAACCGGTTCGCAATGGGAGTTCTCGAGAACAAGGCCCGAGCGCGGCTGTTCTATAAGTACCTCTCGACGGTGTACGACCGGATCAACCCGTTCATCTGGAACGAGCAGATGCGCGGCGAGGCCCTCGCACTGCTCGAGCTCGAGCCCGAGTCGACGGTGCTCGACGTCGGCTGTGGCACCGGCTTCGCCACCGAGGGGCTGCTCGAGCACGTCGACGAGGTGTACGCGATCGACCAGAGCGAACACCAGCTCGAGCAGGCCTATGCCAAGTTCGGCAAGCGGGCCCCGCCAGTTCACTTCCACCGCGGCGACGCCGAACGGCTCCCGTTCGCGACCGACACCTTCGACGTCGTCTGGTCGTCGGGCTCGATCGAGTACTGGCCGAACCCGATCCTCGCGCTCCGGGAGTTCCGTCGCGTGCTCAAACCCGGCGGCCAGGTGCTGGTCGTCGGCCCGAACTACCCCGAGAATCCGATCGCACAGCGGCTGGCCGACGCGATGATGCTGTTTTACGACGAGTACGAGGCCGACCGAATGTTCAAGACCGCCGGGTTCGAGGACGTCAGACACGCCTTCATGGGCCCCGAGTACGAGCCGGAGGTCGCGATCACGACCGTCGCTCGCGCCCCCGAGTAGTCATACGGACTATTGTAGTTCGTTACCGGTGATCGCTGTCCCCGCCCGAGCGATCACCGGTAGAACGCTACAACAATCCGTATCAGTCGGCCGTCGTCTCGAGGGCGGCGATCTGCTGGCCGTCGACGGCGAGCGTCACGGAGACGATGTCCCCCGAACTGACGGTGGGATCGTTGGATCCGGCCACGGAGATCGTCGACCGTTCGCCGGCCGTCCAGGTGGAGTCGCTCGCGGCGTTAAACGGGCCGCTGGGCGTCTGGTTGAATCCGGTCGCCCCGGTAAACGGAACGGGCGGCTGATCGGAGAGCGGGTCGCCGTTGACGGCGACCGTCACCGAGAGGTCGTCGACGGCTATCGGATCACCGGCGACGTGTTCGATCGTGATCGTTCCCTCGCCGCCGTCGGCCGTCAGATCGAACGCCACCGGCTGGTGGGCCGGCTCCGGGCTCAGTCCTCCGGCGCCGACCGCGACGACCGTCGCGAGCGCGACGGTAACGCCGATCAGGAGCACTACCCCGATCACCGGGGCGACCCCCCGGTCGTCGGACGCGCGGGCTCGGGACGGCGATTCCGGTCTCACGACGCACCCTGGCGTCGCCTTCCTATATAAACGGTCGGCTACCGCCCGCTACTCGCCGTCCCCTGACGTGTCGCTACTCGAGACGGTCCCCTCGATACTGCCGTCGTCCGTCTCCGCTCGCAGGTCGTAGTCGCCGTCGGGCGGGAGGAGCCACAGCGAGCCGCTCGAGCCGGTCTCGCCGACTTCTTCGCCGTCGATCGAAACAGTGGCGGGTTCGGGCTCACCGGTTTCGGCGGCCGTCACGACGACCTCGGCCGGGCCGTTCGCGGCGGTCTCGTTGATCGAGAGCACGAGCCCGTCGTCGTTCCACCGGCTGTTGTTGATCGTCGGGAGCTGCCGGTAGTCGAGGGTCTGAACTTCCCGGTAGACCGATCCCGTTCCGCCGTCGAGGGAGGCGGTCAGCTGCCCGTGGTCGTGGATAGCCCTGACCTGGTACAGCTGTGCCGTCCGTTCCTCGGCGACCGTCGAGTGAGTCTGGTGGTCGCCGCCGAACACCCACGGGTACAGCTCCTGGGCCGTCTCGTGTGCGTCGACGATATCGTCGAACTGGTTCGGTTGTGTGGTGTTCCGGGCGTCGAACCGCGTCGTCTCTCGGACGTAGTTCCGATCCAGCAACGAGAGAGTGTAGCCGGTCTCGGCGGTTCGAACGGCCAGCGACTTCCGATCGTCGCCGAACCCGTTCGGCGTCGTATCCAGCTGCGACCGGACGTCGCTACGGTGGGTCTCCAGCTCTCTCGTGTCGTCTCGAATCGAAAGGGAGTATCCGGGAATCTCGTTCGCGTACGTGACGAGGTCCTCGAGCGCGCGCTCGATCACGTCCGACTCGTGGTAGTTCCGCGAGAACGTCTGGAGCAGCTCGGTCGTCGACCGCTCGCCCGCCGCGTGGGCTCGAACCGCCGTCCGCTCGCGATCCTCGAGCGCGTCGGTCCGCTCCTGAAGACGGTCGTACCCCGATCGGACCATCTCCTCGCGGTCCTCGCTGGAGGCGTTGTCGAACCCGTTTCGGACGAGCCGTTCCTGTTCGTAGTCGACTCTGAGCTCGTCGTCCGCGGCCATAAGCGTCGCTCCGAGGTCGGTGCCGTGTTCGATCCGTTCGCTTCTACTCTCCTCGCCGGGATCGAGTCGGTTCGTCGTCCCGTCTACCTCGACGAACGTCGGTCCCTGGTCCGGCTCCTCCAGCGCGGGAACTACCACGCCCGTCTCGTTGGGACCGACATCCGGTCCCGGATCGCTCGCGGAGACGGCCATCGCTGGCAGCGAGAGGGCGAGGAGTCCTGCGAGGATGACGGCCATCACACCCTTCATCAATACACCGTAATAACTCATGATATAAAATACGATCGGCCGTCGTCGTTTCGGGACCGTTCGAGAGGGGCGGAGACGCTTCATGCTTCGCTGTGATTTTTTATTTTCCCATAGAAAGTGTTTTTTACTCTGAGAATGTCGGTGGTATGTATGCGGGTTTCGATCGTCACGTCGGTCGTACTGGTGGTGTTACTTGCCGGTTCGATCCCCGGAGCGGCTGCCGCCGCCGCGTCGACAGCGACCGCTTCGGAACCGGCGAGCGCGCCACCAGTTCAGGGCACACAGCCCGAAGTCGACAACGGGTCGACGCTCGAGGCCGCGGATCCGGCCCAGGAGATCCGGATCAACGTCTCCGAGAGCGGGGACGCCGTCTGGACGATCGAGAGCCGGTTCCTCCTGAGCGACCGAGAGGAGGCCGACGCGTTCCTCGCGTACGCCGAGACGGTTTCCGGCGACGACCGCGAGGGCGTCTACGATCGAAGCCTGTTCGAACCCCACGTCGAGACCGCAGCGGACGCGACCGACCGGGAGATGGCGATCGAAGACGCCGGCTGGGACGATCCGCAGCTACGGTCCGTCGACGACGACGGATCGAACGAGTCCGGATCGGCGGTCGGCGTCCTCTCGTACTCGTTTACCTGGACCGAGTTCGCGGCGGTCGACGGAACGCGAATCCACGTCGGGGACGCGCTCCAGGGCGCCGACGGCCCGTGGCTCTCGGCGATCGCCGAGGACCAACGCCTCGTGATTCAGGCCCCCTCGGACCACGGCTTCCACGATTACAACCTCCCGGTGAGCCCCCAGAACAGCGCACTCGTCGTCGACGGCCCCTACCAGTTCGACGAGGGCGAACTCGAGACGACCTTCCTCCGGGGCGCCGGAGACGGATCGCCCGGCGTCGCCGGCGGGTTCGCACCCGCCAGCGCCGAACTGCTGTTCGGCGGACTGATCGTTCTCGCGGTACTGGTCGGGGTCGGAAGCTACGCCCTGGCGCGGTGGTCCGCGGAGTCCGAGTGGTCGCCGGCGCTGTGGGTTTTCGGACTCCTCCCGTCGAACGCGGGCGAACGAACCGACGGGCGGCCGTCGCCGACCGAGCGGGACGACCCGACGACCGCTTCGGGGCGGGAGACTGAATCGGGCGCGCCAGACGCCGACGCGGCTCGAGGGTCGAACGCCGGAGTCGACTCCGCCTCTCGAGGATCGTCGGGCCAGACCTTCGCGTACGTCGAGGGGTCCGAGGAGGCCGAGGAAGAAACGGTCGACCCGGAACTGCTGAGCGACGAGGAGCGGGTTCTCCGACTGCTCAGGCGAAACGGCGGGCGGATGAAACAGGGGTCGATCGTCTCCGAGACCGGCTGGTCGAACGCGAAGGTCTCCCAGCTGCTCTCGCAGATGGCCGACGACGACGAGGTCGAGAAGCTTCGAATCGGCCGCGAGAACCTCATCACGCTACCGGAAGTCGATCCGACGGAGATCGACTAACCAACGTTTTGAGCCGAATACTCGCGCACCCGTCGGTCGCGCTCGGACCCGATTCTGCTCACGGACACGAAGCGCGTCTTCGCACGGACCGAAAGTCCCACAGCGGGAAGAACGTCGACAGGGGATCCGAGCGCGACCGCACTCGGATAGTCGCTCACCGCCTGCGGTCACCCGCGGGACACCGGTTGATCGCCTGCCCTCTCCCGAGTCGTGTGGCTCTCGCCGTCGCTCGAGCCACACTCCCGGCCACAGCGCATAGATTACAGCGAAAGTCTACGACATCAGTCGTAGGAGAAGTCAGGCTAACGGCGTCCGCTCGACCACCTGGCCGTCGTAGGTCGGATACTGCTCGACGATTTCACCGTCCTCGAGGTCTCCCTCCTCGATCATCTCCTCTAAGAGCCACCAGGCGACCTCGACGTGCTCGGACTTGACGGTGTAGAACTCCTCGGGGACGCCCAGATCGGCGAACCGCTTGGGGTCCGCGTACGTCTTCCCGTAGACGAGCGTACCGTCGTCGGTAACGTCGTCGAACTCCCGGCGGACGTTCCGGGCGGCCCGTTTCAGCCGACGACGGTGCTGGGCCGCGTCCTTGAACACTGAGGTACAGAAGTAGACCCGTTCGTGGTCGCCCATCACCTCGAGGATCTCCTCCCGGGAGCCGTCGACGGCGCTCATGTGGCCCTCCTTGAGTTCGTACCCCTCTTCCTGCATCCGGCGGTAGTTCCCGTCGGACATCTCGAACTCGTTGACGTTACAGAAGTCGGCGGCGCCCTCGTCGAGAAACTCGAGGAACTCCTCCTCGGCGCGGATACCGGGAATCTCGAACGCGGGGGTGAGCCCCTCCTCGCGGGCGATGTAGAGGATCTCCTCCCACTCGGTGCCGTGCATCTCGCCCCACAGCTCGTACGGCGGGTGGAAGCGGATCTCGTCGAGGCCGGCTTCCGAGAGCTTGCGCATGTTCTCGCGGCCGCCCGTGATGCCGGTGTAGAGGTGGGTGTGGTGGTCCTCGCCGAACTCCTCCTTCAGCAGTTCGAGGTAGTGACAGGTTCGCTCGAGGGCCTCCTGGGGCTCGCCGCCGGTGATCGACGTACCCAGTGCGTCCATCCGGTGGGCCTCCTCGAGGACGTCCTCGTCGCGCTCGACCTGCCGTTCGTTCGCGTAGACGTCCGTGACGTTCTTGCGGTTCTCGCCGAGCGGGCAGTAAAAGCAGTCGCGCTGGTCGCAGTAACCGTAGACGAACAGCACCATCTTGCCGCCTTTCGCGCACTGCTCACAGCCCTTCGATATCATTCGAGGGTACGTAACCGGCGGAGCCTCAAAAGCGGTACGAAACGGCGGCGTTGAACGCTGTGTATCGTTCCCACGCCGAACCCGAACGCGGGTGACCGCCGAGCCGCCTCGCGGTTCCGTCGCTCCCAGAAGAGGGAAATACCGCCGTGACCAACCACGAAGCGATGCTGCTGGTCCTGTGTGTCGACCTCGACGACGATCTCGGCCGCAAGACCGACTTTACCACGCCGGTGATCGGCCGCGACGCCGTCGAGGAGGCTGCCGTCGCGCTGGCGACCGCGGATCCCGAGGACTCCGACGTCAACGTCGCCTTCCAGGGCGTCCACATCTACGACGATCTCTCGTCTCGAGGCGAGAGCGTCGAGGTCGCCATCGTCACGGGCAACGAGGACGGCGACGTCGACGCCAACCGCGAGGTCGGCGACGAGGTCGACACCGTCCTCGCGAGCCTCTCGACGGCCGAGGACGTCACCGCCCTGGTCGTCACCGACGGTGCACAGGACGAGTCCGTGATCCCCGTCATCCGCTCGCGGGTCCCCATCGACGGCGTACGTCGCGTCGTCGTCAGGCAGGCCCAGAACCTCGAGTCGATGTACTACACGTTCAAACAGGTGCTGAACGATCCCGAGACCCGCGGGACCGTCCTCATCCCGATCGGGATCCTCCTGTTGATCTACCCGCTCGCGCTAATCGGGACCGTCCTCGAGATGCCCGGGGTCGTCCTCGGCATGACGTCGACGCTGCTAGGACTCTATCTCATCTCGCGGGGGCTCGGGCTCGGCGAGCGCCTCGACGAGGCCGTCGAGGGGGCCAGACGGTCGCTGTACGCCGGCCGAACGACGATGCTCGCGTACGTCGTCGCGACCGTTTTGCTCGTTCTGGGCGGCGTCAGCGGGGCGAACGAACTCGAGCGGGTCCAGGCCGAGGCGGCCGGCGAGGTCGGCGTCCCAGTCATGCTCTCCGCGCTGTTGTACGGCTCGGTCCAGTGGTTCGCCGCCGCCGGCGTCACCACGAGTCTCGGTCAGATCACCGACGAGTACATCGCGGGTCGTCTCGAGTGGCGGTACCTCAACGCGCCGTTTTACGTCGTCTCGATCGCGATGGTCCTCTACGCGGTGAGCGCCTACTTCCTCGAGGCAGTCGGGCTGACCTTCCTCGCGACGGCGCTCACCGCGGGGACGCTGCTGGGCATCGTGAGCACGCTCGCGTTCGCGGTCGCCGAGTCGCACTTCTCGGAGGACGACGGCGAGGAGCCACACCGGCCCGACAGCGCCTGAGACCGATTACTGCTCGCGCTCGACAACGAACTCCGCCAGCTCGCGCAGGTACTCCCGCGCCTCGCGGTCGACGGCGTCGACCCGCTCGAGGGCGTCGATCGCCCGATCGGCCTCCTCGCGGGCGCGGGCGTTGGCTTCCGCCGGGCTAAGATCGGTCACCTGAACGACCGAGGGACGCTCGAGGGCGGCGTCGTGGCCGGTCGGCTTCCCGAGCGCCTCGGGATCGGCGACGGCGTCGAGGACGTCGTCGCGGATCTGGAAGGCGACGCCGACGCGCTCGGCGTACTCGCCGAGGGCCTCCACGGTGAAGGGATCGGAGTCGGCGGCGATCGCGCCGAGTTCGGCCGCAGCCCGGAACAGCGCCCCGGTCTTTCGTCTCGCGAGGGTCATGTACTCCTCCTCGTTCGAGGGCTGCGAGGAGAGTTCGGTCGCCTCGCCGACGCCGAGTTCGACCATCGCCTCGGCGACGACCTGGGTGGCCTTGGGATCCGCCGAAAAGAGGGCGAACGCCTCCCCGAGCAGGCCGTCACTGGTGATGATCGCCGGCCCGTGGCCGAACTCGGCCCAGGCGCTCGCGGTGCCGCGCCGCAGGTCCGAGCGGTCGATGATGTCGTCGATCACCAGCGAGGCGTTGTGGACGAGTTCGATGCCGACGCCGAAGTCGACGGCATCCTCGGGCTTGCCGCCGACAGTCTCACACGCCAGCAGCGTCACCATCGGTCGCACGCGCTTGCCGCCTGAGAGCGCGACGTGGCGAACTTCCTCGTTGAGCGTCTCGGGCTCGACCCCGTCGACCACCGCGACGAGACGCTCCTCGATCAGCGCCCGTCGGCGCTCCAGCAGTTCCATTACCCGCGCTTAGGACAGGGCGAAAAAGTAGGTGACGGTTGTCGACGATCGCTCGAGTCCCCCCCGCGAGACGTGCCTGCCGGAATCGCCGGAGGAGCGATCGGCTACTGGAACTCTTCGGTGAGCGCGGGGACGACGTCGAAGAGGTCGTCGTGGATCGCGTAGTCGGCGATGTCCATGATCGGCGCGTTGGGGTCGGTGTTGATCGCGACGATCGTCTCCGAGCCCTTCATGCCGGCAACGTGCTGGACGGCCCCGGAGATGCCGATTGCGATGTAGACGTCGGGCGTCACCACTTTACCGGACTGGCCGACCTGGCGGTTCTTCGGGAGCCAGCCGTTGTCGACGATCGGTCGCGACGAGGAGACCGTCGCGTCGAGCGCGTCGGCGAGTTCCTCGATGATCTCGAGGTTCTCCTCCTCCTCGATGCCGCGGCCCACGGAGACGAGCACGTCGGCCTCGCTGATGTCGACGTCGCCGCCGCCGACCTCCTCGAAGCCGGTGACCGTCGAGCGGATCGCGTCCTCGTCGATCTCGGCGTGAAACTCCTCGATTGCGGCGTCGCCGGTGCCGTCGGCGCCGGGCCACTCGGCACCCCGGATCGTGACGACGGCGTTGCCCGTCAGTTCGTTGGTCGTCTCGACCTTGCCGCCGTACATCTCGCGGGTCGCGATCAGGGTGTCGCCGTCGGCCTCGAGGTCGACCGTGTCGGTGACGAGCGGAAGACCGAGCGCGTTCGCGACGGCGGGCGCGTAGTCGAGACCGTTGACGCTGTTGGGGGCGACGACGTACTGCGGAGCGAGTTCGTCGTAGAGCTGGGTAATGACCTGGGCGTAGACGTCGTGGTTGAACTCCTCGCCGTACTCGACGGTGTGGACGGCGTCGACGCCCTCCCGGTTGAGTTTCTCGGCGAACTCCTCGACGGGACCGCTGATGACGACGACGTGGAGGTCGCCGCCGGTCTCGTTTGCCAGCTGACGGCCCGCGGTGATCGTCTCGTAGCTGACGTCGCGCAGTTCGCCCCGGCGGTGGTCGGTGACTGCCAGGATATCCGTCATGGCGCCACCCCCTTCTCGCGGAGCAGTTCACCCAACTCGGCGGCGGTCTCCTCGGGACTGCCCTCCCAGACCGTCGCGTCGGTCTCGCTCTCGGGCTCGTACATGTCCGTCACCGTTACGGCGCCCTCGACCGCACCCTCGTCGACGCCGAGGTCGCCGAGCGTCTGGACGTCGAGTTCCTTGCGCTGGGCCTGGCGGATACCGCGCAGGCTGGCGTAGCGGGGCTCGTTGATCCCCGTCTGGATCGTCAGCGCCGCGGGGAGTTCGATCTCGGTGAGCTCCTCGACGCCGCCCTCGAGTTCGCGCCGGACGGAGGCGACGCCGTCCTCGAGGTCGTGCTCGAGGTGGTTGACGACGGCGCCCCACTCGAAGCCGAGGTCCTGGGCCAGGGAGACGCCGGTGCCCCCCCAGTTGTCGTCGCCCGACTGGACGCCCGTCAGCACGAGGTCGGGGTCCTCGGCCTCGACGACCGCCCGCAGGATGTCGGTCTTCGCGCCGACGTCGAGCAGGTCGACGTCCTCGAGGGCGTCGTCCCAGACGCGGATCGCGCGGTCGGCGCCTTTCGCGAGGGCCTGGCGGATCGTCTGCTCGCACTCCTCGGGGCCGATCGTCACCGTGACGACTTCGTCGGCGATGCCGGCTTCCTGGAGCTGGACGGCCTCCTCGACGGCGTAGTCGTCCCACTCGTTGAGGTCGGCGCCGAGGTACTGGTCGGCGATGGTTGTGCCTTCGATCTCGAACTCGTCTTCGACGGTCGAGACCTCTTTTACCGTCACGAGGATCTTCATCATTTATCGATCGGACGCCCCTCCCGTAAACGTTTTCGAAACACCGTGTCACGAACGACCAGTTGATTCGGCGTTCGTCCTACGAATCCCACGCTCGCCGCTCGGCCGTTACGCTCTCGTCGGGCGAATCCCGTGGCAGACGGTCCCAGCCCGGATCTCGAGACGGAAACGGTTTAACGACGCCACCGGTAGTACACCGCATGGCAGACTGTCCACTCGCTGATGACTGCCCGAGCTTTTCCGAGCGGATCTCGGGAATGGGCTGTCAGCACTACGGCGATCGGGGTGGCAAGGAGTGGTGTAACCACTACAACCAGCCGATCGAGGATCTGAAGACCCAGCCCGTCAAGCCCAGCGAGGAGGTCGTGATCGACGTCGTCGATATGCACGAGAGCGGTGCGGGCGTCGGTCGAACCGAGGACGGGTTCATCGTGATGGTCGACGGCGTCCTCCCGGAGGCCCGGGCGCGAGTCGAGATCACCCGGGTCCACAGCAACCACGCACGCGCGGAGAAAATCGAACTCCTCCCGATGGACGGCGAGGAGGACGACGGTGACGACGGTGACGAGGGTGCCAGCGACGACGATGACGACGTCGCCGACGACGAGGAGACCGAATCCAACCAGGGACCCACCGCACCGAAGCGCGAACGACTCGGCAGCCGCGAGAACTTTTGGGGCTCGTAGCTCCCTCGAGTGGACAGCGCCGATCCGTCCGAAGCCGTATTCGGGTCGCAGATCGGTCCGCGACCGTGGAAGCTTTCATCCCGCCACCGGCTAGTGTCTCGTATGCCGACGCGAGCCCACTCGACCGGCGGCGGAGGGGATCGTCGTGATCGATGACGTCGCGGCGGTCCTCGAGGAGATCGGTTTCGATCCCGAGGACAGCGTGTTGACCTACCGCCAGGCGCAGGTGCTCGCGTTGCGCGAACGGGACGTCTCCCAGGCCGACATCGCAGACGCACTGGGGACCTCCCGGGCGAACGTCTCCTCGATCGAGGCCAGCGCCCGCGAGAACGTCGCGAAGGCCCGGGAGACCGTCGCCTTCGCCGAGGCGCTTCAGGCCCCGGTTCGCGTTCGCGTCCCCGAGGGAACCGACCTCTACGACGTCCCCCAGCTCGTCTACGAGGCCTGCGACGAGGCCGGCGTCAAGGTCGATCACACCGCGCCGGACCTAATGAAGGTCGTCAGCGACGCTGCCGGCAACGCGATCACGGGCCGGCAGGTGTCCGCGCCGCTGACCGTCAGCGTCAGCTCCGAGGGCGTGGTCCGGGTTCGCCACCAGGAGTAGCGGCGACGACGTGCCGGAGTCCGGAGTGATTTGTATCCGGACGACGTCGGTCGCGGTATGGAACTGGATCTCGACGGAACGGCGGCACTGGTAACGGCCTCCTCGAGCGGGCTCGGCTTCGCGAGCGCGCAGGCGTTGGCGGAGGCGGGTGCGAACGTGACGATCTGTGGCCGCGACGCCGAGCGACTCGAGGAGGCCCGCGAGGAACTCGCCGAAACGGCGGACGGCGAGGTGCTGGCCGTCGAGACCGACCTCACCGACCCCGACCACGTCTCGCGGCTGGTGAGCGAGACGGTCGAGGAGTTCGGGGGGCTCGACCACCTCGTCACCTCCGCGGGCGGCCCGCCGAGCACGACCTTCCTCGAGACCAGCGAACAGCAGTGGTACCAGGCCTACGACCTGCTGGTGATGAGCGTCGTCTGGACGATCGAGGAAGCTCACCCCCACCTGCTCGACTCCGAACACGGGTCGATCACCTGTATCACCTCGAGAACGGTCAGGGAGGTCGCCGACGGTCTCCTGCTGTCGAACTCCGTTCGCCGGGGCGTGATCGGACTCGTGAAGACGGTCTCGCGGGAGTTCGCTCCCGAGATCCGCGCCAACGCCGTGTTGCCGGGGACGATAGAAACGCCCCGAATCGAGGAACTCGTCGAGGCCCGCGTCGAGCGCGGCGAGTACGACGACTACGAGTCGGGACTGGTCGACCTCGCGGACGACATCCCGATGGATCGCATCGGCGACCCGCGAGAGCTGGGTGAGGTCGTCGCCTTCCTCTCGAGTCCGCGGGCGAGTTTCGTCAACGGCGCCGAGGTGCCGATCGACGGCGGACTGCTACGAAGTTAGGTTGCCAGCGGCTCGTCCGATCGCCTCCGAGCGGGGCGGAAAGCAGCCGTCCGTCCGTCGAACCACTACCGCTAAGAGCCAGTCCCCGCATTCACCGGCCGTGAGCGACCTCGGCAAAATCGATCGGCAGTTCTTCGAATCGCGGATCGCCCCCAACCTCGGCGCCGAGCGCGACGACGTCGCCCTGGGGCCGAGCCACGGCGTCGACTTCGGCGTCATCGACGTCGGCGGGCGGGCGCTGGTGACCGCCACCGACCCCGTCTCGATCCTCCCGGCGCTCGGCCTCGAGCGCGCCGCCCGGTTCGCGCTCGACCTGATCCTCGCGGACGTCGCCGTCAGCGGGGTGGCGCCCTCTCATCTGTCGATCTGTTTCACCCTCCCGGAGACGATGAGCGACGAGGCGTTCGCGACGGTCTGGGAGACGATCCACGAGGAGTGTGCCGACCTCGGGGTCGCCGTCGTCACCGGGCACACGGCGCGGTACTCCGATCCCTCACACCCGTGGGTCGGCGCCGCGACCGCGATGGGGGTCGGCACACACGACGACATCGTCCGCCCGGACGGCGCGCGGGCGGGAGATCGCCTCCTGCTGACCACCGGCCCCGCCGTCGAGTCGGTCGGCCTGCTGGGCACGCTGTTTCCCGAGGAACTCGAGCTTCCAGACGACGTGGTCGCCGACGCCCAGGAGCGACTCGAGGAGGTCCACTGCGTCCGGGACGCCCTCACCGCGGCCGCCGCGGGTCCCGTGACGGCGATGCACGACGTCACCGAGGGCGGGCTCGCGGGCGCGTTGAACGAGATGGCCGCCGGTTCCGGGACCCGCTTCGAGATCGACCGCGCCGCCGTCCCGATGCGTCCCGGCGTCATCGAAGTCTGCGAGCACCTCGAGATCGATCCCTGGGCGGCGACCAGCTGCGGCTCGCTCGTCATCGCCGCCGACCCCGACGGCGTCGACGCGGTTCGCGAGGCGCTCGAGGATCGAGGGACCGTCGTGGCCGAGATCGGACGGGTCGAGGCGGACGAGGGCGGGGATGGAACGGTCGTCGTCGACGGCGAGGTCCTCGAGCACCCGCGGGTCGATCCGTCGTGGGACGCCTACGCGAGACTGGCCGACGGGCAACAGTAGTACGATTCCTGTTCAGAGTATCGCGTGAAACTCGCGTTACGTAGAGACGACTCACTCACCGCTCGCTACGCTCGCGCTTCGATCGTCGTTCCGCAGAGAGACGCGCTGTCGCGCGTCTCGGACGGCTGTTCGCCCAGTAGAAACGGCGAGCGAAGCGAGCAGTTTGCGTCTGCACGTAGCAAATTCGTACGACACAGAAATCATACTACCGACTACTGGTAACGCCGGATCCGCCACCCTCTCGACGCCGATACTCCGCCGCGCCGACCACTACCGATTAGTACAACGGGGCGATAGCTTCTCCCATGAGAACGCCAGCACCCGACGCCCGCCCCGTGGCGCTGACGATCGCGGGCAGCGACTCAGGCGGCGGCGCCGGGATCCAGGCCGACCTGGCGACGATGACCGCCCACGGCGTCTTCGGGACGTCGGCGATCACCGCCGTCACGGCCCAGCACACTCGCGGCGTGGAGTCGTCGTTCGCGCTCCCGCTCGAGGAAGTCGAGGCCCAGCTCGACGCGGTCGTCGACGACTTCGCGGTCGGCGCGGCGAAGACGGGGATGCTCGCGACCACCGAGACCGTTCGGCTGGTCGCCGACCGCGCAGCGGGGTTCGAGTTCCCGCTGGTCGTCGACCCCGTCATGGTCGCGACCTCGGGGGATCGACTGCTCGAGCCCGAAGCCGAACGCGCCTACGAGGATCTCCTGAGCGCGGCGACGCTCGCGACGCCGAACGCCGACGAGGCCGAGGTGCTGTCGGGAGTCGAGGTGACCGACGGAGAGAGCGCCCGAGAAGCGGGCGAGGCGATCCTCGAGACGGGCGTCGACGCCGTCCTCGTGAAGGGCGGTCACGTCCCCGGTGAGACGGTCCGGGACCGGCTCGTCACGGCGGAGGGGGTCGAGACGTTCGAACACCCGCGGATCGACACCGAGGCGACCCACGGCTCGGGCTGTACGCTGGCCGCGGCGATCGCCGCCCGGCTGTCGAAGGGTGAGTCCCTCGAGACCGCCGTCGAGGGCGCGACCGACTTCCTCGCCCGCGCGGTCCGGTACTACTACGACGTCGGCGAGGGGCCGGGTGCGGTCAACCATGCCGTCGACCTGCGGAACGCGGCGGCCCGCGAGCCGACCGCCGAGGCGGTCCAGGAAGTCGTCGATCGACTCGTCGCGGCCGACGTCTCGCGGCTCGTCCCCGAGGTCGGGATGAACGTCGTCGGCGCGACCCCCTACGCCGAATCGGTCGCCGAGACGGCCGCCGTCGAAGGTCGAATCACGCGCACGCTCGAGGGCGTCCACCCGAACCGCGGGGTCAGATTCGGGGCCTCGACGCATCTCGCCACCTTCCTGCTCGCGGCTCGCGAGTCCGCACCCGACCTCCGGTTCGCCGTCAACTGTCGGCTCGACGGGGAGATCGAGGCCGCGCTCGAGGACCTGGACTGGGCCGTCGCCGAGAACGGTTCGGACGAATCGACCGACGGCGTCTTCGCCGACCGGGAGACGCCTATCGCGGTGATCGACCGCGCCGACGTCGGGCGGGAGGCGACGGTGAAATTCGTCGCCGAGGACGCCGAGACGCTAACCGAGCGAACGCTTGAGTTGCGCGATCGGCTCGAGTGAGTCGCCGCCAGCTCAGTCGCTCCCGTCGGCGGGAGACAGGGCGTGAAGGTCGCCGCTGCCGAACGGACCGCCGAACGCGACCGCGTAGAGGCTCTCGCCGACGGCGGCCATCCGCCCGTCGGTTCGCAGTTCCGGGTCGTGCCACCGAACCGTTCCGTCGGGCTCGACCGCGAACAGCCCCTCGTTGGGCGTCCCGAAATACACTCCGTCGGCGACGGCGACTGGCTGGTCGCTGTAGAAGTCCGTCTCGAGCGTCCATAGGGGCTCGCCCGACTCGAGGTCGAGACAGACCGTTCGTGATCGGGTTTCCCGCGGCAGGTAGACCCGACCGTGCCCGACTGTCGGCTGCGTGGTCCCCGTCGTCTCGCGGTCGTGGCTCCAGACCGTCGTCCCGTCCTCGCGGTCGAGCGCGTACGTCCCGTTGTCCGAGGAGACGTAGACCACGTCCCGAGAGAGCGCCGGAATCGATCTGACCCCCGCGGCGGTGTCGGCCTCGTACGCCCAGCGGCGTTGCCCCGTTGTCGCGAAGCGGACGACGTCGCCCCCGGAGCCGAAGTAACAGCGATCGTCGGCGACCGCGACGCCACCGCCCAGCGAGGTCTCGATCCCCGACCCCTCGCGGGTGATCGGCGTCGTATTCGGGGGTGCCTCGAGCAGCTCGGCCTCGGAATTGAACCCCGTATTCGCGCCGTCGAACCCCTCGCCCGGCCAGCGCCGCGGTGAGCGTGGCGCCGAGGGCCGAACGGAGAAGTCGACGACGATCCATACGCCCTCGTTCGCGGCAACAATGTTGAAAGTTCGGAGTGGTAATGGTTCGATGTGAGACCCTGCCGTCTGGCGTAGAACTATGGGATCGGAACCCACGTTCGACGTATGGTCGAGAATCCGTTCGACGTCGAGATCCGGGTCGGCGAAGTACTCGAGGCTGAAGCGTTCCCCGAGGCGAACAAGCCGAAGATGACGAAGCTCTGGATCGACCTCGGTGACGAGGGCGGCGAGATCCAGTCCGCGGCACAGCTCGATCACCACTACGAACCCGACGAACTCGAGGGCCGACGGGTGCTGTGTGCGACGAACCTGGGCTCCGTTCGGATCGCCGGCTTCAAATCCGAGGCGCTGACCGTCGGCATCCCCGACGAGGAGGGGTTTCCGGTACTGGTCGAGCCCGATCGGGAGAAGGCGGTTCCGCTCGGCGGGCTGCTGTTCTGATACGGATTGCTGTACCGATGTACCGGCGCAATCGCCGCACGGGTCGCGGTTGCGCCGGTACTGACGTACAGGAAACCGTATGAGTTAGTGGACGGTCCGAACCGCTTCGACCGCCCGCGGCAGAAATATACGTCCCGCTATAATATCGACTCCCATGGACGAGTCGTCGCCCGGAGGCACCAACATCGAGGGCGAGTCGCCACAGGCCGAACCGACGGTCGAGACCGAGGAGGCGACGATCACCGACGACGCCGAACTCGAGCGGACGCTCGGGCTCTCCGGCGGGCTCGCGATCGGTATCGGGACGATGATCGGCGCCGGGATCTTCGTCTTTCCCGGACTGGCGGCCGGCCAGGCCGGACCAGCCGCGGCGGCCTCCTTTGCCATCGGGGCCGCCGTCGCCCTGCTGGTCGCGCTGCCGGCCTCGGAACTCGCGACGGCGATGCCCAAAAGCGGCGGCGGCTACTACTTCATCTCCCGCGGACTCGGAACGCTCGCCGGGGCCGTCGTCGGCCTCTCGCTGTGGTTCGGGCTGGTGTTCGCGACGGCCTTCTACCTCGTTGGCTTCGGCTACTACGCCGTCGACACGCTCGCCGAACTCGGAATCGCCGTTGGCGAGGGGCTTGTCATCCCGCTGGCGCTGCTGTTCGGCGCGGGCTTTACCGTGCTCAACGTCACGGGAACCGAGAACGCGGCGAAGCTCCAGAACGGGATCGTCGCGCTGTTGCTGTCGATCCTCGTCGTGTTTCTCGGCTACGGCGGGCTCGACGCGGCGGGGCTCGTCGGCGAGCCGACCGCGCCCGAGCGGTTCGCCCCGTTCGGGACGATGCCCGTGCTGACGACGGCCGCGCTCGTGTTCACCTCCTACCTCGGCTTCGCGCAGGTGGCGACCGTCGCCGGGGAGATGAAAGACCCCGGCCGGAACCTGCCGCTGGCGATGGTCGGCTCGGTGGTGATCGTCGGCGTGCTCTACGTGGCGACGATCTTCGTCGCGACGAGCGCCTTCGGGAGCGAACAGCTCTCGCAGTTCGGCGAGACCGCGATGGTCGAGGTGGGTCGCCACTACCTCGGCGCCGCCGGCGCGTTCGCGATCGTCCTCGGGGGTCTGCTCGCGACGATGTCCAGCGCCAACGCCTCCGTCCTGAGCACGTCCCGAGCCATCTACGCGGTCTCGAGGGACGCTCTGCTCCCGCAGGAAGCGAGCCGAATCAACCTCCGCTACGGGACGCCCCACGTCGCGCTGGGGATGGCCGGCGGGCCGATCCTCGTCCTGACCGCGACCGGCCGCGTCGAGCTACTGGCCGAGGTCGCCTCGTTTCTGCATCTCATCATGTACGGCCTGATCTGCGTCGCGCTGATCGCGCTACGTCGAAACGAGCCGGAGTGGTACGACCCCGCCTTCCGGGTGCCGGGGTATCCCGTCGTCCCGGCGCTGGGGGCGGTCGCCAGCTTCGCGCTGATCGGGTTCATGCAGCCCGCCTCGCAGCTCGTCGGCATCGGGATCATGATCGCGACCGCCGGATGGTACTTCTACTACGCCCGCGACGTCGACCTGAAAGGATCACTATGACACGAATACTCGTTCCGCTGGCGGTACTGGAAGGGGAATCGGTCTCGGCCGGACTGACGGTGCTGCTCGAGCCGATGAACGTCACCGTGCTCGGCTATCACGTCCTGCCCGAGCAGACGCCGCCCGATCAGGCGCGGCTGCAGTACGAGGACCGGGCCACCGACGCGCTCGAGGATCTCGCGGCGGAGTTCGGCTCGACCGAGGGGACCGCCGACTACCGCCTCGTCTTTACCCACGATCGAAAGCAGACGTTCGATCGCGTCGCCGCGGAGACGGCTGCGGACGTCTACGCCATCCCGGGCGCGACGGGCCCGATCGATCGGCTGCTCGTGGCGCTGACCGGTGACGTCGCCGTCGAGCGGATCGTCTCGTTCGCCGCGGAACTGATCGGCGACCGGGAGATCGGCGTCACGCTCTTCCTGGCGACCGACGACGAGCCCGCGGGCCAAGAGCTGCTCGAGACGGCCGCAGTTCCCCTCGCCGATCGCGGCATCGACGTTCGAACCGAACTCGCGGTCGACGAACCGCCGCTCGAGGCACTGCTCGAGAGGGCGGTCGGCCACGACGCCGTCGTGATGGGCGAGCAGGCGCCGTCGCTGCTGACGCTCGTCTTCGGCGAGGACGCCGAACGCGTCGCCGCGGAGTCGGTCGGCCCGGTGCTCGTCGTCCGGAACGTCGAGGACGTCGACGAGAAGCCGCCCGATCGAACGGTGGACGTCGGACGTTCGTAGGCGGGGACGTACGCCGACTCAAACGCGAATCAGGAGCCGTCGTCGACCACGTCGACGTCCTCCGTCGACACCGTTTCACTGCCCGCATCTTCGTCGCTCCCCTCGAGGTACTCCCCGCGAATCACGAGCACCGGGTCGACGGTCTCTCTGGCCAGTTTCTTCGCCCGATCCCGGAAGACGTACTGACGGATCGACGGTCGGCTCTCGCCGACGACGAGCAGGTCGTGGTCGGCCGCGGCCTCGAGGATCGCCCGCGTCGGCGAGCCGTCGACGACGAGCGAGGTGTCGATCCGATCGCGGGCGACGCCGGTGGCGACGAGTTCGTCGACGGCGGTCTCGAGGAGTTCGATCCGGCGGTTCCGCTCGTCGTCGTCGGGGACGACGTTGAACAACGTTACCTCGAGATCGGTATCCGCGAGCACCGCACCCAGAAACCGGGCGATGTACTCGAGGTTGACGTCCCCCCTAACTGCGACGAGCACCCGCTCGAGCACCGGGGCGGGGTTGAGCAGCAGGATCGCGTCGCAGTCGGCCTCGACGGCGACGCGTTCGAAGGTCTTCAGTCGGTCATGGGTGAAGACGGCTCTGGACGAGACGTCGAGACAGCCGGCGTCCTCGAAGACCCGGTGGAGTTCGTCGAGTTCGGCGCGGACTCGCGAGCCGTACCGGTCGCGAGCCTGGTCGGTTCCGGTCTGTTCGGGGAGTTCGCGGTAGCCCAGCAGGACGACCGGGACCGACGCGAGCGCGTCGATCAGCGTCCGCGGAACGCTCTCGCCGCCGAGGACGTCGACCGGGACGAGCACGCTGTGGTCGGGAGCAGCCATGAGGTCTATGCTACCGTACGACAGTGGGCTTCATAGACTTCCGTAACGACGATCGTGACAGTCATCGGAGACCACAGTCGGCGATCACTTTCGCCCCGGATCCCGCAGGGTTTTTGCGATGGGACGCCAGGCTCTGCCTATGACAGAGGCGACGGGGATCGTCGGGGAGTTTCTCTCGCTCAAGGAGGAGACCGAGGCCGACCTGCTGGCGATGCAGTGTGGGGACTTCTACGAGTTCTTCGCCGAGGACGCCGAGATCGTCGCCGACGAGTTGGAGCTGAAGGTGTCCCAGAAGTCCTCGCACGGCTCGTCGTACCCGATGGCCGGCGTTCCCGTCGACGATCTGACGCCCTATCTCAAAGCGCTGGTCGAGCGCGGCTACCGGGTCGCCGTCGCCGACCAGTACGAGACCGACTCGGGCCACGCCCGCGAGATCGTCCGGGTGGTTACTCCCGGAACGCTCCTCGAGACCAGCGACGCCGACGCGCAGTACCTGGCCGCGATCGTGGCCGACTCGAGCGCTCGCGGCGACGACCCCGCGTATGGCCTCGCGTTCGCCGACGTGACCACCGGCCGATTCCTCGTCGCCGAAGCCGAGGACGCCGACGAGACGCTCACCGAACTCTACCGGTTCGACCCCGTCGAGGTGCTGCCGGGCCCCGAGGTCCGGGCCGACGACGACCTGCTCGGGCTGGTTCGCGAGCGCCTCGAGGTGACGCTGACCCTCCACGAGACCGAGGCTTTCGCGCCCAAACGGGCGAGCCACGCCGTCCGCGAGCAGTTCGGCGAGCGCGTCGACCGCCTCGGCGTCGGCGAGCCCGCCGTCGCCGCCGCCGGCGCCGTGCTCGACTACGTCGAGGAGACCGGCGCCGGGGTGTTGGCCTCGATGACTCGGATCCAGGCCCACCGTGGCGACGACCACGTTACCCTCGACGCCACCACCCAGCGAAACCTCGAGCTGACCGAAACCATGCAGGGCGAACGCGAGGGATCGCTGTTCGCCACGATCGATCACACCGCGACCAGCGCGGGCGGCCGCCTGCTCAAGGAGTGGCTCCAGCGCCCGCGGCGATCGCTCGAGGTCCTCGAGCGGCGCCAGGAGTCCGTCGCGGCGCTGTCGACGGCCGCGCTGGCCCGCGACGAGATCCAGGAGACGCTCGGCGAGGCCTACGACCTGGCCCGACTCGCCTCGAAGGCGAGCCACGGCAGCGCCGACGCGCGGGATCTGGTGGCGGTCCGGGAGACGCTGGCCGTGTTGCCGGCGGTCGCCGACGCCGTCGCCGCGAACCCGGATCTGGCCGACTCGCCGCTGGCCGAGATCCTCGAGCGTCCGGATCGGGACGCCGCTCGCGACCTGCGCGCCGAACTCGAGGACGCCATCGCCGAGGAGCCGCCGTCGACGGTAACCCAGGGCGAACTGTTCCGGTACGGCTACGACGCGGAACTCGACGAGGTGATCGAGCGCCACGAGGAGGTACGGGAGTGGCTCGAGGGGCTCGCCGACCGGGAGAAACGCCAGCACGGCCTGAGCCACGTCACCGTCGACCGGAACAAGACCGACGGCTACTACATCCAGGTCGGCAAGTCCGCGGCCGACGGGGTTCCCGACCACTACGAGCAGATCAAGACGCTCAAGAACTCCAAACGCTTCACGACCGCCGAACTCGAGGAGAAGGAACGCGAGATGCTGCGTCTGGAGGAACGACGCGGCGACCTCGAGTACGAGCTGTTCGAGGAACTCCGCGAGGACGTCGCCGCGCGCGCGGAGCTCCTGCAGGACGTCGGCCGAGCGCTCGCGACCCTCGACGTGCTGGCGAGTCTGGCGACTCACGCCGCGGAGAACCGGTGGGTAAACCCCGCGCTGCACGGGGGCGACCGCCTCGAGATCGAGCAGGGTCGCCACCCCGTCGTCGAGCAGACGACCGAGTTCGTCCCCAACGACGTTCGCCTCGACGAGGATCGAGGGTTCCTCGTCGTCACCGGACCTAACATGTCCGGCAAGTCGACGTACATGCGCCAGGTCGCCGCGATCGTGCTGCTGGCCCAGATCGGGAGCTTCGTCCCCGCGAAGGAGGCGGAGATCGGGCTGGTCGACGGCATCTTCACCCGGGTGGGGGCGCTCGACGAACTCGCGCAGGGACGGTCGACCTTCATGGTAGAGATGAGCGAACTCTCGAACATCCTTCACACTGCGACCGAGGAGTCACTCGTTATTCTGGACGAGGTCGGCCGCGGGACGGCGACCTACGACGGGATCTCGATCGCCTGGGCCGCCACGGAGTACCTCCACAACGAAGTCCGGGCGAAGACGCTGTTTGCGACCCACTACCACGAGCTGACGGGACTGGCCGAGAAGTTGCCCCGCGTCGCCAACGTCCACGTCGCCGCAGACGAACGGGACGGCGACGTCACCTTCCTGCGAACCGTCCGCGACGGCCCCACTGACCGTAGCTACGGGATCCACGTCGCCGATCTCGCGGGCGTTCCCGACCCCGTCGTCGACCGCTCGCGGGACGTGCTCGAGCGCCTGCGCGAGGAGAAGGCCATCGAGGCCAAAGGAGGAACGTCGAGCGAACCCGTCCAGACGGTGTTCGACGTCTCGAGCGGGCAGTTCCGCGGTCCCGCGAACGCGGACGGCGGCGAGCGACCGGCGGGCGGGGACGACCCGGAGCCGTCGCTCGACCCCGAGACCGAACGCGTCCTCGAGGACCTCGAGAGCGTCGACGTCAACGAAACTTCGCCCGTCGAACTGCTCTCGACGGTCCGAGAGTGGCAGCGCCGCCTCGAAGAGTAGACGGCGATCGCGTCCTCGTCCGGTTCCCGATCGCGTTACCATCGGTTGTATTTATCTTCGATCTAACTAGTAGCAACGGTATAAAATCATAGATATTGAAATACATTTATTAGCTACTGGATGTTCAGTGATCGTAAGAGGTGGAACGGGTGTTACGAAATCTACTGATAGTCGACGACAATCCGGCTGACGTCAGGTACACGGAGGAGATGCTGAAGGAGGCGGGGGTAGAGTGCGACCGACACGTCGTGGGAGACGGGGTCAAAGCACTGCAGTTTCTCCGCCAGCGCGGGGAGTACGCCGACGCGCCGCGTCCGGATCTGGTCCTGCTCGACTGGTATCTGCCGCGAAAGGACGGCCAGGAAGTGCTGGCCGAACTGCGCGCCGACGACCGACTCGCCGGCGTTCCGGTCGTCGTAGTGACGGGATCGCGACTCGAGGCGGAGGCGCTCCGGGTCGAGTCCGAGGCGGCGGACGCCTGCGCGGTCAAGCCGATCGGGGCCGACGAACTACGGCGGTTCGCCGAACGGCTGGGTGGCGCCCGGCGGCTCGCGTAGCACCGACCCGCTATACGCGAACGGCTTCCGTCGTGTCCGACTCGTCGCCCGAGTTCCGGTCCGGTTCGTCGGTGTGGTGGCCGCCGACCACGACGTTGATCGCCGCCCCGACGAGCAAGACGAGGGCGTTGGCGTAGAGCCAGACGAGCAACAGGATGACCGCTCCGAGGGTCTCGTAGGTGCCGACGGTGTCGACGAGCCCGACGTAGATCCCGAAGACGATCTCGAGCAGGACCCAGCCTGCCGCGGCGACGATCGTCCCCGGCAGAGCCTCGCGAACGCCGATATCGGGGTCGGGGAAGACGTAGTACATGGGAAAGAACGCGACCGAGAGGCCGAGCAGCAGCGCGAGTGGGGAGAGCGTCTCGATGATCGCGTGATCGACCGTCGCCAGCGTCGCCGCGACGGCACCGGCGCCGACGGTTGCGATCAGAATGACGGCGAAGACGACGACGCCGTCGAGCAGCTTCTCGGCGAACGAGCTCTCACCCCCGCCGTAGAGTTCGTCGAAGGCGGTGTTGAGTCCCCGAAAGATCCGAAGCATCCCCCACAGCAGGGAGGCAATGCCGATGAGCGACGCGCCGGCGCGCTCGGAAGCGTGGGTCAGCGCCTCGAACACCAGCCCCTCACCGGCGGGGCTCAGGTGCTGACGAGCTAGCACCGTGATCTGCTCGGTCAAGTAGTCGTTGCCGACCGCCCCGACGAGGATAAACAGCAACAGCAGGAGCGGGAGGATCGAGAGGAAAGCGGCGTGGGCGATACTACCGGCCATAAACGTCACGTTGTGCTCGCGGATGACGCTTACGACGGCTCGAGCGACGGCGCCGGCCCGTCGCAGGTCCATACCGGACGGACGGCGGCCGACTCAAAAAGCCCGGAGCCGGAAGCTGCCGCCGTGGCCGTCGCGATTCTCACGAGCCCGACGGATCGAGCGGAGCGACGGCAGCCGAACCCCGGGTGCTACAGGAGTAGCAGGATCGAGCCGTAGCCGCCCGCCCCAACCGCGAACGCCCAGAATCGACTCTCCTGGGTGCGAGGGAGCTCGTCCTTGATCGCGTTGAAGACGATCCCGCCGGTCAACAGGCCGAGCAGGATCGTGAGCGTGGCGTCGCCGAGCGCGTAGACGGCACCCGCGCCGGCTCCGAGCAGTACCGCGGCCGCGAGCACCCATCGGCCGATCCGCCGGTAGACGTCTCGGTGGTGCTGTTCCATCGCCGCGTCGTTACCGAACAGGTGCAGCGCCATCGCGACCGCGAACAGGGTCGCGCTCTCGGTCCCCGTCTCCCCCTGGACGAGCACGTACCCGATGAACGCGTTGTAGACGGCGAAGCCGCCGACGTGGATCCAGAAGACCGGCTCGTCGGCGAACGGTCCCAGGTCGCGTTCGAACTCGTGGGACCGCGAGATCGCCGCCAGCCGCTCGAGCCCGTAGAACAGCGCGAGACCGACGAACGCGAGCCCGTAGATGTGGTGACCGGCGAGCGAGCCGACGAGGACGTCGACGCCCTCGAGGGACTCCCGGCGGCCGTCGAGTTCGGGAAACAGGTGGAGAAAGGCGTAGACGATCGAGACGCCGCCGGCCGCCGAGAGCAGGCTGTGACGAGAGCGCCCGCTCGAGACGGGCAGCTCGTCGGGGAGGAGGTGGACGAGCGCGACCGCGACGACGAGCACCGAAACGAGGAGCGAGTCGCCGTCGACGAGCGCGAGGCCGGTGGACATCGGTCGTCGGGTTGGGCGCCCAGCGTGCTCGTTCTTTCGCCGGAACCCGCGTCGGGACCGTCGCCGACCGAGTGACGCGTAAGACCTAACCAGCCGCTCTGAGTACGAACTACCGATGAGTATCGGGAGCGACCGGTCCCCCTACGTACCATGAGCGAGGATACGACCACTCCGGACGACACCGCGATTCGCCGGCTCGACGAGGACACCGTCGCCAGGATCGCCGCCGGCGAAGTCGTCGAACGGCCCGCCAGCGCGGTCAAGGAGCTCCTCGAGAACAGTCTCGACGCCGACGCCGACAGCGTCGACGTCACCGTCGAGGCGGGCGGTACCGAGCTGATCCGGGTCGCCGACGACGGACACGGGATGAGCGAGGCCGATCTCCGGGCCGCGGTCCGACAGCACACCACGAGCAAGATCGCCGGGCTCGAGGACCTCGAGTCGGGCGTCGCCACGCTGGGGTTCCGCGGCGAGGCCCTGCACACCATCGGCTCGGTCTCGAAACTGACCATCCGGAGCCGGCCGCAGGGAGGCGACGGCGCCGGGACCGAACTCGTCTACGAGGGCGGTGACGTCGTAAGCGTCGAGCCGACGGGCTGTCCCGCCGGAACCGTCGTCGAGGTCGCGGACCTCTTCTACAACACGCCCGCCCGCAGGAAGTTCCTCAAGACGACCGCGACCGAGTTCGCCCACGTCAACCGGGTCGTGACACGGTACGCGCTGGCGAACCCCGACGTCGCGGTCTCGCTGACCCACGACGGTCGCGAGGTCTTTTCGACGACCGGCCAGGGAGACCTGCAGGCCGCCGTCCTCTCGGTGTACGGTCGCGAGGTCGCCTCCGCGATGATCCCGATCGAGGCCCACGGCGACGAGCTTCCCGTCGGACCGCTCGAGTCGGTTACCGGGCTCGTTTCCCACCCCGAGACGAACCGCTCGAGCCGGGAGTACCTCGCGACGTACGTCAACGGCCGCGCCGTCTCGGCCGACGCCGTCCGCGAGGGGATCATGGGCGCCTACGGCACGCAGCTGGGCGGCGACCGCTACCCGTTCGTCGTTCTCTTCCTCGACGTGCCGGGAGAGGCCGTCGACGTCAACGTCCACCCGCGCAAGCGGGAGGTCCGCTTCGACGACGACGACGCCGTGCGACGGCAGGTGGATTCGGCCGTCGAGTCGGCGCTACTCGAGCACGGCCTGCTTCGCTCGGGGGCGCCCCGCGGTCGGTCGGCGCCCGACGAGGCCCGCCTCGAGCCCGGCGAATCGGGCTCGGGAGGACGGCCGGCCGCCGCGGGTCCCGGTCCGCGGGACTCGAGTTCGTCGACCGATCGCTCGACGTCTCGAGTCTCCGACACCGATGCGTCCGACTCGTCGACGGCTGACTCCGACGGGGTCGACTCGCCGGCAGCCGACGCCGAACCGGCTCCGGCGTCGTCGGAGTCGGACGAAGCGACGCGAACCGGTGACGACCGCCCGAGTGAGTCGACCGTCGACGAGAGCCCGGCGACGGGGGACACCGAGGGCGTGGACACACCTCGCGGTTCGCTCGCCCCCGAGTCCGAGACGCCAGTCGAGCCGAGCGACGGGGTGGCCGAGCCGTCGACCGACACCGACTCGAGTTCGGACGGCCCCGCACATCGGGACGAGGCTGACTCGAGTCGGCGCTTTTCCGGGCCGACCGAGCAACGAACGCTCGGCGGCGAGGCCGCCAACGGCGAGGCCTCGGAGTTCGACTCGCTGCCCTCGCTGCAGGTCCTCGGTCAGTACCGGGACACGTACCTCGTCTGCGAGTCTCCCGACGGGCTCGTCCTGATCGACCAGCACGCCGCCGACGAGCGGGTCAACTACGAGCGCCTGCGCGAGGCCTTCGCCGACGACCCCGCCGCCCAGTCGCTGGCCTCGCCGGTCGAACTCGAGCTCACCGCCGCGGAGGCCGAGGCCTTCGAGAGCTACCGGGAGGCCCTCGCCCGACTCGGGTTTCACGCGAACCGGACCGACGACCGAACCGTCGCGGTGACGACCGTTCCCGCGGTGCTCGAGGAGACCCTCGAGCCCGAACGGCTTCGAGACGTCCTCACTTCGTTCGTCGAGGGCGACCGCGAGGCCGGCGCGGAGACGATCGACGCGCTGGCCGACGAGTTCCTCGGCGACCTCGCGTGTTACCCCTCGATCACGGGCAACACCTCGCTGACCGAGGGGTCGGTCGTCGACCTGCTCTCGGCGCTCGACGACTGCGAGAACCCCTACTCGTGTCCCCACGGCCGGCCCGTGATCGTCCGCCTCGAGGAAGGGGAGATCGAGGACCGGTTCGAGCGGGACTACCCCGGCCACCAGGGCTAACTGCCGTCCTCGTCACCGCGATCGATGGAAAGGGCGGGTCGGCGCCGATACCGCCCGCTCGAGCAGAAAGCACTTATATTAATACACTAATGAAAATATCGTTCAAAATGAGTATGGCACTCATAGTCATCGGGTGGCTGGCGGTACTCTGTCTGTACCTCGGGTTCTTCGTCGGGATGAGCGTCCCCGAGAGCGATCGTCGAGAACCGGACCGCGCGCCGCGCCGACGCGGTTCTCGGTAGCGTCGTCGGCCAACCGTTCATGCCGTCGGTGACCGCTCCTCGAGCGCGGCGCACGACGACGCGATTGCTCGCCGGAATTTTCCAAAATTCGACCGCTACCGTGGATAGTTTATCCCCTTTCGATCACCGGTTCCATAACGATTACATTACTAACCATGATCGACTTTTGTGTCGCTATGACACGACATACAAAAACACGGCGGCGGGTGCTGCAGGGAATCACGGCGGCGGGACTGTCGGTCGGGATGATCGGTACGGGAAGCGCCGGGTCGACGACGACCTACGTCGTCACTGGGGGCTCGAGGAGTCGGCTCGAGGACGCCGGCTTTGCGGTCACGCGCGAACTCGCGGGCGGGTCGGTCTCGATCGTCTCCGGGCCGGCGGACGCCGAGGACGACCTCGAGGCGGTGTCGGGCGTCAGCGGAGTCACCGAGAACTTCGAGGTCGATCTCGCCGACCCCGTCGAGAGCGCCGAACCGCGGACGACCGACGACGCCGCGTTCACCGATCTCCAGTGGGACAAGGAGATCACCGACACGTTCGAGGCCCACGAGTACGCCACGGGCGAAGGGAGCCGAATCGTCGTCGCCGACACGGGCGTCGACGGTAGCCATCCGGATCTCGAGGCAAACTTCAACGAGGATCTGAGCATCGCGTTCGTCGATGGAGATGGGACCCCGAGTCCGTACATCGGAGATAGCGGCGACCACGGAACTCACGTTGCAGGGACCGCAGCAGCAACGGGTGCCGAGGGTGTAACGGGTACTGCTCCCGACGCGGAGATCGTTTCGGTACAGGTTCTCGACGATGGTGGGAGCTTCACAGACATTCTCGCGGGGGCCGACTACGCCGCATCGATCGGCGCCGACGTCGCGAACTTCAGCCTCGGAGCCGCTCCACAGCCCCCGCAGGCGAACAGCGACGGTATGCGCGTCGCGGTCCAGCGAGTGATGCAAGACGTCGCTCGCCGCGGCACTGTTTCGACGGTGTCGTCGGGCAACGCCGAGACGAACCTCCAGCAAGGTGGCCTATTCTACCTTCCAGGAACCGTTCAGGGCGTGATGACCATCTCCGCAAGCGGACCGAACGACGAGTTGGCGTTCTACTCGAACTACGGCACCAACGAGATCGAGGTCGGTGCGCCCGGAGGCGGCTACGAGACGGAGGAGAAAACCGTCGATCCCGACGCGGACGTCGAGTGGCCATATCCGACGAACCTCGTTTACTCGACCGAACCCGACGGAACGTACGGCTGGAAGGCCGGCACCTCGATGGCGGCCCCGCAGGTCGCCGGTCTGGTCGGACTCGTCCGCGAACTCGAGCCCGACATGAACGCCAACGAGGTCGAGACCAACATCGCCCACGGCGCGGAGCGTGCCGAGGGTCGGAGCAGTTCGGAGTTCGGTGCCGGACGCATCAACGCGCTGAACACGGTCCAGCGGCTCTGAACAGCGGCTCGAACGGTTCCAGGACGGCTCTTTTCGTTCGGCAACGGTAGGTGACTCGAGCCCGTACCCCGAGCCATGCGCGAACTCGACGGCTCGAACGCCGGCGGGCAGTTCCTTCGGACCGCACTCACGCTGTCAGTCCTCGAGGACGAACCCGTTCGCCTCGAGAACGTCCGCGGCGACCGACCGAACCCGGGACTGGCCAATCAGCATCTGGCCGTCCTCGAGACGCTCGCGGAGATCTGCGACGCCGAGGTTTCGGGAGCCGAACTGGGCGCGGAGACGGTCGAGTTCGATCCCGACCGCTCGAGTGCGGGTGGGCTCGAGGGCGGTTCCTACGCCGTCGACATCGGCACGGCCGGCAGCGTGACGCTGCTGTTCGACGCCCTCCTGCCGCTGGCGACGGTCCTCGAGGCGCCGCTGTCGGTCACCGCGACGGGCGGGACGGACGTCGAGTGGTCGCCACCCCTCGAGTACTTCCGGCAGGTCAAGCTCCCCCTGCTCGGAGCGCACGGGCTGGTGGCGTCCTGCGAGGTCGATCGCCGTGGGTTCTACCCCGATGGCGGGGGTCGCGCGACGCTGCGGATCGCTCCCTCGAGTCTCGAGCCCCTGGCGCTCGAACGGCGTGGCGACCTCGAGGGGGTGCGGCTGTACTCGACCGAATCCGCGTCGCTCGCGGATCGGGACGTCGCCCACCGCCAGCTCGAGGGCGCCCTCGAGCGACTCGATCTCGCGGGCGGTGGCCGGAACGCCGACGGTGTCGACGAGGATAAGCAAACGGAGCTCGCGGTGCTCGAGCGCCAGGAGCGAACCGCCGAGAGCCCCTCGCCGGGCTCCGCGCTGGTGATTAGGGTCGACCACGGAACGGGAATCGCCGGGTTCGGCGCGCTGGGCGAGCGGGGCAAACCCGCCGAGCGCGTCGGCGAGGACGCCGCCGACGCGGCGAACCGGTTCCTCGAGGGGGACGCGGCCGTCGACCGCCACATGGGCGATCAGCTCCTGCTCTTTCTCGCGCTCGCGGGGGGACGGGTTCGGATCCCCCGGGTGACCGACCACGTCGAAACCAGCCGGGCGCTGCTCGAGGCGTTCGGTCGGGAGGTCGATCTCGAGCGCCGCGAGGAGGGGGCCGTCGTCTCGCGGTCGCCCGGCCCGCCGTAGCGTCGAACGACACACCTTAACCGCAGCCGATCGATCACCCGCACATGACCGTTTCAGCGAGTACCGACGGGAGCGATCGGAGGGCAGCAGAGTGAGCGATATCGTCACCTTCGGCGAGACGATGCTGCGGCTCTCGCCGCCCGACCAGCGCCGCCTCGAGGAGACGGCCGAACTCGAGGTTCGTGCCGCAGGCGCGGAGAGCAACGTCGCCATCGCGGCCCAGCGACTCGGATCGGCGTCGGCGACCTGGACCTCGAAGCTGCCGGACTCGCCGCTCGGTCGGCGCGTCGTCGGCGAACTCGAGGGGTACGGGATCGACACCGAGATCGTCTGGAGCGACGAGGGTCGGCAGGGAACGTACTACCTCGAGCACGGCGGCAAACCCCGCGGAACGAACGTCATCTACGACCGGAGCGACGCCGCGGTCACGACCGCCGAGGTTGGGGAGGTCGACACGGAACTGATCGAGAACGCGGAGCTGTTCTTCACGACCGGGATCACGCCCGCGCTGTCGGGGACGCTGCGGGAGACGACGGCGGAGCTGCTCGAGACGGCCGTCGAGAGCGGAACGAAGACCGCCCTCGATCTCAACTACCGGGCGAAACTCTGGTCGCCCGAGGAAGCCGACGACTGTCTGCGCGAGCTGTTCCCGTCGATCGACGTGCTCGTCGTCGCAGCCCGTGACGCCCGGAACGTACTCGGGCTCGAGGGCGAGGCCCGCGAGCTGGCCGACGAGCTGGCCGGTACGTTCGGGTTCGAGACCGTCATCGTCACCCGCGGCGCCGAGGGCGCGCTCGCCTGGAACGACGGCGTAATTGTCGAACAGCCCAGCTACGAGACCGAGACGCTCGACCCGATCGGCACCGGCGACGCCTTCTCGGGGGCCTTCCTCGCCCGCCGGCTCGAGGGCGACGACGTGGAGACCGCTCTCGAGTACGCCGCGGCGACGGCCGCGCTGAAGCGAACGATCCCCGGCGACGTCGCGCTAGTCACCCGCGAGGAGGTCGAGGCGGTCGTCGCCGACGAGGAGAGCGAAATCTCGCGATAGGATCGGCCTGCAGAATCTCTTTTTGCCCGTCGTCCGTACCCCAGGTATGGTTCACGTCGCGATCATCGGAGCGTACGGGAGCGCGGGCGTCGCCGTCGCCGACGGGTTGCTCGAGCGAGCCGAGGAGCTGTCCGAGCTCGAACTGACGCTGATCGACGACGGCGACCCCGGCGGCGGCCTCTGCATTCTTCGCGGGTGTATGCCCTCGAAGGAGGTTCTGTCGGCGGCCGACCACCGGTTCCGGGCGCGCCACGACGACCGCCTCGAGGGCGTTCCCGAGGTCGACCCCGAGGCCGTCGTCGCTCGCAAGGACGAGCACATCTCGGGGTTCGCCGAGCACCGCCGCGACCACGTTCACGACCTCGCCGAGCGCGATGAGGTCGAATTCCTCCGGGAGACGGCGCAGTTCGTCGACGACCGCGTCCTCGCAGTCGACGGGCGACGGCTCGAGCCCGACTACGTCGTCGTCGCGACCGGATCGACGCTGAACGTGCCGGAGCTGCCGGGGATCGACGACGTCGACTTCATGAGCAGTGCGGACGTCCTCGATGCGACCTCGTTTCCCGACTCGGGGATCGTCATGGGCTTTGGCTACATCGGCCTCGAGCTGGCGCCCTACCTCAGCGAGGCCGGCGGTGTCGATCTCACGGTGATCGAACACGACGACCACCCCCTCGACGAGTTCGAGCCCGAGTACGGCGAGGCGATCCTCGAGCTCTACCGCGAGGAGTTCGGGATCGAGGTGCTGACCAACACCGATGAACGACGGTTCGAGCGGACCGACGACGGCGGGGTCCGGCTGTACGCCGAGCAGGACGGCGAACAGCGCGTGCTCGAGGCCGATCAGCTCTACTGCTTTACGGGCCGGCGGCCGAACCTCGACGGACTGGGGCTCGAGGCGACCCGGCTCGAACCCAACGAGGGGTGGGTCGAGTCGACGATGCAGACAGCGGAGGACGACCGCGTCTTCGTCGTCGGCGACGCGAACGGCCGCGAGCCGATCCTCCACGTCGCCAAGGAACAGGGCTTCGCGGCGGCACAGAACATCGTCAGCCACGCTCGCGAAGAGGAGTGCGAGCCGTACGCCAACATCCCGCACCACGTAATTTTCTCGGGGCTGGGAACGTACCCGTTCGCCCGCATCGGTCACACGCCCGAGACGGCGGCCGAAACGGAGATGGAGACGATCGTGGTCACCCGCGAGGCGAGCGACGACGGCGTTTTCAAGACGAAGGGCCACCCCGAGGGGCGGGCGACGCTCGTCGTCGACGCCGACGGCGGGACGGTGCTGGGGTTCCAGGGACTGCACCTCCACGCCGACGTGATGGCCAAGACGATGCAGGTGCTCGTCGAGATGAAAGTCGACGTCCGCGAGGTTCCCAAGCGGGCCTACCACCCGACGACGCCCGAGATTCTCGACGGGTTGCTCCGGGAGGCCTGCGAGGAACTCGGCGACGAACAGGACTGTGTCGACGACACCGACGCCCGCGATTTGGCGCTGTAGCGGCGTGCTATCCCGGTTCTCGCAATCTTTATTATTAACTGTGGCCTATATATCTCGATCAGTTATGAGATCCTTTGATGAAATGAACCGCATGTTCCGCGAGATGGACCGCATGTTCGACCAGTTCCGCTCGAGCTGGGACGCGGAGTTCCCGGCCGACGACCGCGGGTTCGGCCGGCCGGCCCTCGAGGGGAGCGACGCCGCCGAATCGACCGCGATGGACCACGGGGTAGCGAACCTGGAGGAGATGGACGACGAGTACGTCTTCGTGATGGACCTGCCCGGCTTCGAGAAGGCGGACATCGACCTCTCCTTCCGCGACGGCGTGCTGTCGGTCCGAGCCCACGCCGACGCCGAAGCGGGGTCGGACGCCTACCGGGCGCGTCGCTCCCGACGGGTCGCCAGACAGGTTCCGATCGCGAAAGCCGTCGACGAGGAGGCGATCTCGGCGACGTACCACAACGGCGTCCTCGAGGTTCGCCTCCCGATCGTCGACGACGAGCGCGAGGATGACAACCGGATCGAGATCGAGTAAGGTCCCTCCTTTCGGCGAGACGAGTTGCCGGTGATCATAACGGGAAAAACGGAGTCATGGAGCGTGTGACAGGGATCCAGACTCCACCATCACTTGTATATTATCTAATAAAATAACTTGTCAAATTCTCACTGTTTGAAACACACCGATAGCCGTTCGTCGAGCCACCTACGGCGACCGAGCGCTACTCGGGGTCGTCGACCACTTCGATTCCGCGGTTGTTGACCGCAGCGGGGTCGAGGCCGACCTCCTGGAGGAACTGCTTGTACTCGCGTTCGCACTGTTCTGCGTCCTTCTGTTTGTCGCTGGCCCGATCGCAGAGTTCGATCAGGTTCTCCGGCACGTCGTTCTGGTAGACGATCCAGTGGTTGATCAGGTCCGACAGGCGACGGATGGGGCTGGTGAAGTGGCCGTAGATCTCGAAGTTCAGCGCGTGGTGGCCGCCGAAGGGGTCGTTCATGTACTTCGCCCGGGGCATCACCTTCATCACGGCCCACTGGATCTTGTCGAGTTGGCGGCCGGGGGCGTCCTCGAGGGTCGCGTTGACCGCCTTCCGGGGGTCGTCCCACTTGTCGCCGGGGATCGAGACGCCCTCGAGGTCCTGGATCTCCCGCAGCGCCTCGGACCACTCGTCGGGGCTGGGCTGGGGGTGGACCCGGTACATCGCCTCGACACCGCGGGACCACATGAGCTCGTGCGTGACGGCCTTGTTGGCCTTCAGCATGCACTCCTCGATGATGGTGTGGGCGCGGTCGCGGGCGGGGTTCAGGACGAGCGAACCGTCCTCCTTGCGCTGTTCGTGCATCCGATCGGCGACCTCGTGGACGAGGATGTTTTCCTCGTGTAACGGCGCGTCTGGATCCTCGAGGCGGTTCTCGGCCTGCGAGTAGGTGAGACGCTCGTCGGACTGGATCACCGACTTGTAGATCTCGATGTTCTCGTAAGAGAGGTTCTCCTTGTCGAGGTGCATCTCGACGGTGTGGGCGAGTCGGTCCTCGTTGGGAACGAGGGAACAGACCGTCTCCGCGAGGACGGGCGGGAGCATGTGGATGGTGTACCCCGGAAGGTAGACCGTGTTGGCGCGCTCGACGGCTTCCTCCCACATCTCGGAGTCGGGGTGGACGTAGTGGGTGACGTCGGCGATGTGGACCCAGAGGACGTACTCGTCCTCGCGCTCCTCGATCGAGAGCGCGTCGTCGAAGTCCTGGGCGTCGATCGGGTCGGTCGTCCACGTCGTCAGCTCCCGGAGGTCCTCGCGTTCGTCGACCTCGTCCTCGATCTCGGCCTGGACGCCCTCGGTGCGCTCGCGGGCTTCCTCGAGCACCGCCTCGGGAAACTCGTCGCGGATCTCGAACTTCTCGAACAGCTCCTCGCGCTTGTTCTCGAGGTGGCGCGCGACCTCCTCGGAGATCTCGACCGGGCCCTGACCCTCGGCCGTACCGGCCTGGGCCTGTGCGTCGTCGCTCATAGGCTAGCCTACGAACGTCGGGGTGAAAGTCGTGTCGGGACGGATACGTTCAGGACTCCTCCTCGAGCGGCCCGTCCCGCTTCTCGACGGCGGCGACGTACTCCGCGAGAAACGTCTCCCAGGGGTGGTCCTCGTCCTCGAGTTCGACCAGCAGCGCCTCGAGTCCCTCGCGCGGGTGGTGACAGAGTTCGCCGTAGCAGGGTTTACAGAGGTACTCGAAGCGCTTGTTCTCGCGATTCCACCGATCGCCGTACTTGTCGTACTCGCGGGCGCTCGAGCGCGGGATCTCGGAGCCGCACGCGGGACAGACGACGGACGGATCGCGGTTCCGAGAGAACCACATACTACCGACCTGCGCGTGAACCCACTTAGCGATTGGCACACCTGGCGTTCGACGGAAGTCTCCGTCGAGGCGGTCGGTCGCGGGAACGGGCGTTTTATACTCCGACCGGTCCTCACCCCGGGTATGCAGGTCAAGTCTCGCCACCACCTCCGCAGCGACGCCATTTCCGAGATCGAGGAGATGCTATCGGCGCAACTGGGCGTCTCCCCGGAGGGAGATACCTACGAACGAGTGGAGTTCGAGGAGAACGACTGGAAGGTCGTCCTGATCGACGGCGAACCGCAGGTCGCGTTCTTCGACGACGAACCGTTTCTGACGGTTCGGGGCGCGAACGCGTACGATCCCGAGAAACACGTCGTCACCGTCGACAGCGGCGCGATCTCGTTCGTCAGCGACGGCGCCGACGTGATGCGTCCCGGAATCACCGAGGCGACCGACGACATCTCGCCCGACGACCTCGTGTTGATCGCCGAGGAGTCCCACGGGAAGGTGCTGGCCGTCGGCCGCGCCCGCGTCGAGGGCTCGGAGATGGTCGGCGACGAGGGGAAGGTCGTCGACTCGCTGCACCACGTCGGCGACGACCTCTACGAGTTCGCCGGATAGACGACGCAGTTGGATGTGTTTTTGCGGTCGTGTGATCGGTGTGTGAACTGTTGTAGCTGGTGCTATCGTTTCGCACCGCTTCGATCGGTGGTTTTCTCGAGAGTCTGCTGTCTTTTGGCGATCGAGAACGGTCGCGCTGGCTGTTCTGCGTGAGCGACGACACCGTAGTGCTCGTGACGGTTCCCGATCAGAACGAGCAGCGTGCCGACACCGGTCTCCTGAAGTGAATCGAACCGGCGATCCACCGCACGGGCTCGAGGGGTGGAGCAGAGCGGTTATCGGTTATCGTCGATCCACTGACACCAGGCGTGAAAATCGTTCGCGCCACACTGGGTAGCGATCGAGCGCATAGTCCCCGTTGGGATCTTGTCCTCGGAGTGCATCGGAACGGTAACGATTCGCACCTCGTCGGTTTCCGGATGCTCGTAGCGAAGTTTCAGGTGACTTCCTTCTCGTCCTGTGCGTCGGGATCGAGACCCCACTCCTCGAGATCTTCGTCAGTGACTGGCTCTCCGCCACCTTCGTGCAACTCGAGGGCTTCTGCGAGCATCGCCAGCGCTTCGGACTTGGAGTCGCCGAACGACGCGACTCCCGTTTCGAGATCCACGGCAGTGATCGTCCCATCGTCCTCGTGGACGAACTCGACCCCTTCGGAACGGTCGTTCCGCGTTGCGCTCGCCATATACGACCACGTAGGGGAAAGACAGTGATAAGCGTTCGTTCCAACCCGGAACAAGACTGATCTGGCCGTTGTACCACGTCCTTTCGAATAGGAGAGCGACGATTAGTAGAATCAATCTGAAGTTATATAAATTAGAATATAATTATATATTGAATTACTTTGCTGGTGGTAGGCTTCAGGAGTGATGCTGAATACAGAGGGATAGTGCAACACGAGGACCCCGTTTGTTTCATGCCGAAAAAGTGGACCAGCTGCGCGCTACATGTGCACACAAACTGCTCGCTTCGCTCGCCGTTTCTACTGGGCGAACAGCCGTCCGAGACGCGCGACAGCGCGTCTCTCTGCGGAACGACGATCGAAGCGCGAGCGTAGCGAGCGGTGAGTGAGTCGTCTGTACTGAGCGATCCCCACTTTCAGATATCGACCAAAATCACGGGTGACATTCGTGCTCTGTATTCTGTAGAGAACTCCCATCACCTATTGATTATTTCAAAATATCTAGTAGTATTTCGCCTATAGTGACCACTGCAATTGCAACGGATTGTCCTGATTACTCCACGGCTTCCTCGAGCGAATCCTCCTCGAAGGCGTCCGCGTACCGGTCCAGGGTATCCTCGTAGCCCTCGAGCGCCAGCTCGTACGTTTCTCGCAGATCATCGATCGGCGACTCCGTCGCGTCGACTCGCAGGTCGTTGTACGGCGGGGTGAACTCGTAGTCCTCGGTCGTCTCGACGACGACGGCCGCGCTCTGGATCGGCAGCTCTTCGCGTTTGTCCCCGCCCTCGCCGTGGCCTGCCTCGAGGGCGTCGATCAGCCGCTTTGCGAGGGGGTCGGCGCCGGCGCCGATCCCGCCGGTCTCGTCGGTCGTCTCGTGGACCGCGCTTTCGGCGTAGGCGTCGGCGGTCGCCTCGAGCACCGACTCTCCCGTGAGCATGTTCCCGGCGACCGTGTAGCGATCGCCCTCGAGGTCGCCGAACCAGCCCTCACAGCCCTCGCCCGAAAAGGCGAACGTCGAGTCGGCGTCGACGCCGTGAAGCTGCCGTTGGGGGGCGCCGTCGTCGGCCTCGAGCAGCGCCTCGAGGGCGTCGTCGACGGCCAGTCCCTCGTCGAGGTACCGGATCCCGTCCCGGCCGAGGTCGACGTTGACCAGACTCTGGGTCGCGACGGCGCCGTTCTCGCTGGCGAACGGACAGAGCGTCCCGACCCCCGGAAGACGCGTCGTGACCGCGACGCCGAAGCGGTCGTGGCGCTCCCCGTCGGGCGTCTCGTAGGCTTCGTGGACGCAGATGCTGAACGTCATACTCGAGGAGACAGTTCGATTCGGCAAAAAGCAGTGGTTTCCGGCAGGCTCGTCAGTAGTCGGCCGTCTCCGTCGTCTCCGCGCCCGACTCGTCGGCGACGGTTAGTCGAACGGCGTCGGGGTCGTCCCGGGACCGAAGTTCGTGTTCGCCCGATGCGCTCGAGCCGTCGACCGACGACGACTCGCTCTCGAGGACGGTCGAGCCGTCGAGCAGCTCCGTCGTGACTGACTCGAGGGCCCCGTCCTCGTCTGCGACTTCCCAGTCGACGTCGGCGTTCGACCACGGTCCGTTGCCGGACGTCTCGACCGAGAACGTCTCGATCGACGGGTCGGAGTCGACGGGATCCTCGTCGTCGTCATCGTCGTCATCGCCGTCGTCCTCGATATCGAGGGCGTCGGCGACGTTCAGTCTGCCCGCCCCCTGCTCGGTGCTCTCGAGGCCGACGTCGTCGGCTGCGGCCGTCAGCTCCGCGCGAACAGCGTCGGGATCGGTACCTGCCGCGATGAGCGTCGCGGCCGCACCGGCGACGTGGGGACAGGCCATCGAGGTACCCGAGAACTCCGCGTAGTCGTCCCGCGGGACCGTCGAGAGCACGTCGACGCCCGGCGCCGCGATGTCGACCTCCGGGCCGGTCGAGGAGAAGTCCGCGAGGTCGTCGTTCTCGTCGGTCGCGGAGACGGCGATGACCTCGTCGTAGGCGGCCGGGTAGCCGACGCAGTCGCTACAGGGACCGCTGTTGCCGGCGGCGGCGACCATCACGACGCCCCGCTGGTCGGCGTACTGCACCGCGTCGCGAATAACGTCGGAGTCGGTGTCGGACCCGAGACTCATGTTCTGGACGTCGTGACCCTGGTCGGCCGACCACTGGATGCCGGCGGCGATGTCGTCCAAGGTGCCGCCGCCGTCGCACTGCAGGGCCTTCACCGCGTGCAGCGTCGCGTCGGGCGCGACGCCGAGGACGCCGGTGCCGTCGTCGGCCGCCCCCGCAGTTCCCGCACAGTGGGTGCCGTGATCGTTGTCGTCGTCCCACTCCTCGAGACAGTCGTCGATGTCGTTGCCGCCGCCGAAGGGGCCGCCGCCACAGCTCGTCGTACAGGCGGCGTCGGCCGTCGCGTACCCCTCCCCGAGGTTGGCCTCGAGGGTCTCGTGGGCGGCGTCGATTCCGGTGTCGATGACCGCGACGCTGACGCCCTCGCCGGTCTCGCCCTCGTCGATCGCGAGGTCGGCGTCGACGGTTTCGATGCCGTAGGGGGTTTCCTGCTCGAGCGCCCACATCAGTTCGTTTCGCTCGACGTAGCGAACGTTCGGGTTATTCTGCAGGTTCTCGACGGCGTTCTCGGAGAACCGGCCGGCGACCGCCCGACCGATCGGCCCGAAGTCGAGTTCTCGCCGAACCTCGTCGGCGGCCTCGCGGGCCCGCTCGAGTCCCCCGTCGGGATCGACGCCGACCACGTACTCGTCGTCCCGGATGTCGGTCGCCGACGCCTGCCCGGCGAGGGCCGTCCCGGCGACACCTGCGCCGACGCCGCGAAGAATCGTCCGTCGTGAGAAATCTTCACTGGGCATGTGTGTTCAAATCACATGATGTTCGTACAGCCCATAGTATAAATAACCGATTAGTAAAATATATAATGTATGTGTGGAGAGAACGGAGACGAACAGTGTCCGGAGCGACGTCGGTCTCCCGCGTCGTCTGACGTAAGAACTATACTGGCGGCCACGCAGGATACCGTCAATGGGATTTATGGATAAGATCGTCGGCACCGGTGGACAGTCCACGACCGCCAGCACCGACGATTACGTCGAACTGGACCTCGACGACATTTCGACCGAGTCGGCCGAAGCACGGATGCAAGTTCGGATCGCCGAGATCAGCGGTCAGGCCGACGCCGTCGATATCAAGGACGCCGTCTACGACGGCGACGTCGTGTTCGCGGACATCACTCGACTGCGGACCAACGACAGCACCGTCGAGCACATCGTCGACGAGCTGCGACAGGTCGCCCAGGAGGTCGACGGCGACATCGTCCGCAAGGGCGACGACCAGATCATCGTCACCCCCGCCGGCGTCCGAATCAGCCGCTCGAAGCTCGGCCAGAACTCCTGATACCGGGATTCGACCGACCACCGGTCCACCGTCTGTCGACAGACGTCGATCCCTTGTTCGACGAGTGTAATCTCCCACGCGTTCGAGAACCCCGTTCAGGCGGCCTGCAAACGATAATACTTTTCCATTACTATACGAAAGCCCGAGTATGGTTGACGATCTCGAGAAAGGGCTGGAGGGAGTTCTGGTCGCAGAGTCTGCGCTCAGCTCGGTCGACGGCGACGCCGGACGCTTGATCTATCGCGGCTACTCGATCGAGGACCTCGCTCGCGGCGCGAGCTACGAGGAGGTCGTCTACCTCCTCTGGCACGGCGAGCTCCCGACCGAAGACGAGCTGGAGTCGTTTACCGCGTCGCTGACCGACGAACGGTCGGTCGACGCCGACGTTCTCGAGACGGTCGAGCAGCTCGCCGACGCCGACGAGCGGCCGATGGCGGCGCTGCGGACGGCGGTGTCGATGCTCTCGGCGTACGAGCCGGAAGCCGACGCGGACCCGCAGGATCTCGAGGCGGCGCGCCGACAGGGACGGCGGATCACCGCCAAGATCCCGACGGTCCTCGCGGCGTTCGAGCGCTACCGCCTCGGCGAGGAACCTGTCGATCCGGACCCCGAACTCGGCCTCGCGGCGAACTTCCTCTACATGCTGACCGGCGAGGAGCCCGACGAGCTGGCGGCGGAGACGTTCGACCAGGCGCTGACGCTGCACGCCGACCACGGACTGAACGCCTCGACGTTCACCTCGATGGTGATCGGCTCGACGATGGCCGACATCTACAGCGCGGTCACCGGCGGCATCGGCGCCCTCTCCGGACCGCTCCACGGCGGCGCCAATCAGGACGTCATGGAGGTCCTCATGGAGATCGACGAGAGCGACCTCGACCACCGCGAGTGGATCGAGCAGGCCATCGACGAGGGACGTCGCATTCCCGGCTACGGCCACCGCGTCTACAACGTCAAGGATCCGCGCGCGAAGATCCTCGAGGAACGGAGCGAGGAACTCGCCGAACAGGGCGAGAGCAAGTGGTACGACTACACGACGACGATCGAACAGTACCTGGTCGAGGAGCAGGGCCTCGCCGAGAAGGGGATCGCCCCGAACGTCGACTTCTACTCCGGGTCGGTCTACTACCAGCTCGGGATCCCGATCGATCTCTACACGCCCATCTTCGCGATGAGCCGCGCACCCGGCTGGATCGCCCACGTCGTCGAGTACCAGGAGGACAACCGCCTCATCCGCCCGCGCGCCCGGTACACGGGTCCCGAGGATCAGGAGTTCGTCCCCCTCGAGGATCGATAGGGCGCTCGAACGGACCGCCGGTAGCGGGAAACCGGCGCTACTTTTGCGGTGAGCGAGCGAGACGTTCTCATGGCGACGACACGCTCGAGCGAAACGGTGTTCGTCTACGGCACGCTGACCGATCCCGACCGGGTCGAGGCCGTCCTCCGGAGCGTCCCGAACGCGGCCTCCGAACTCGGCCCGGCGGCCGTCCTCGAGGGACTCCGCCGCGTCGAGGGGGAGTACCCGACGCTGGCGCCCGGCGACCGCACCGAGGGGCGACTCCTCTCGGTCGACGAACGCGGGCTCGAGGCCCTCGATCGGTACGAGGGCGTCGACCGCGGGCTGTACGAACGGATCGCGGTACCGCGCGAGGACTCCGACGCCGGCGATTGCTGGATCTACGTCGGCGACCCGGACCGGCTCGGCGTCGAAGAACGGGTCGACTGGCCCGACGGCTCCTCGCTCGAGGACCGGGTTCGAGCCGACGTTTCGAACCGGGATGTCGTGATCGCGGCGAGCGAATGACGGACGTCTGTCCCGCGTCTGACGGCCGGTAGACCGCGTCGCCGTCTTGCGGTTTCACTTCCGCTCCGGGTGCATGGGTTTTATGGTGTCTCCACCCCCGACTACACTCGCAGGTCACACGCCGTGCAATCCTGTATTCCCTGTCGTGTTGCCCACGGGGCAACACAACTATCGGGTTGAGGGGGTAGCCGATACACCGATTCCCGATAGTAAATCCTTACAGTACGTGCCCACTACTCGAGCGTATGCTTCAGTTATCGGATATTCTCGAGGCGGAGGATCGGGTCCGCGAGACTTCCAGGCGGACGCCGCTGCAGTACTCGTATACCTACTCGTCGATGACCGACGCCGAGGTCCACCTGAAACTCGAGAACAGCCAGCGGACGGGCGCGTTCAAGATTCGCGGAGCGACCAACCGGATCGCGACGCTGTCGCCCTCGGAGAAGGAAGCGGGCGTCGTCACCGCCAGCGCGGGCAACCACGCCCAGGGGGTCGCCCTCGCGGCGACCCGTTCGGGCGTCGACGCGAAGATCGTCATGCCCGAACACGCCCCGATCTCGAAGGTCAAGGCGACCCGCAACTACGGTGCCGAGGTCGTCCTGGAGGGGGCCGACTACAGCGAGGCCGCCGATCGGGCCCACGAGATCGAACGCGAGGAGAACCGGACCTACCTCCACGCGTTCGACGACGAGGACGTGATGGCCGGCCAGGGGACGATCGGCCTCGAGATCCTCGAGGACTGTCCCGACGTCGACACCGTCGTCGTCCCCATCGGCGGGGGCGGACTCATCAGCGGGATCGCGACAGCGGTCAAGGAGCGCAAGCCCGACGCCCGCGTGATCGGCGTCCAGGCAGAGGGGGCCTCGAGCGCCGCCCCGTCCCTACGGAAGGGCGAGCGCGTCACCATCGACGGAGTCGAGACGATCGCCGACGGGATCGCGACCCGCAGCCTCGGCGAGCGGACGTTCCCGATCGTCCGGGAGCACGTCGACGAGGTCGTCACCGTCTCCGATCCCGAGATCGCGGTCGCGACGATCTACCTGCTCGAGCGCTCGAAGACGGTCGTCGAGGGCGCCGGCGCGGTGCCCCTCGCCGCGTTGCTGTTCGATCGCTTCGAGTACGACGAGGGCGAGACGATCGTCCCGGTCCTCAGCGGGGGCAACATCGACCTCAACACGCTCAGCAACGTCATCGTCCGCGGGCTGGTCGAGACCGGGCGCTACCTCAAGATCCGGACGGTGCTGAAGGATCGGCCGGGCTCGCTCGAGGAGCTGCTTGCGATCCTCACTGCCCACCGGGCGAACATCTACGCGATCCACCACGATCGGACCTCGAGAGACGTCGAGATGAGCGACACCGAGGTCGAGATCGAACTCGAGATGCGGGGCACCGACCACGTCGAGCGGTTCCTCGCGGCGCTGCGCGAGGAGGGGTACGAGGTCGACGTCCTCGCCTAGAATCGAACGCCGTAAGGGCGGGGCGACGCGTTCTCGAGTGAGAAGCGATGACTGGTCCCTCGAACGACGACTTCTTCGGCCTCTCGCGGCGGGCGAAGTCCGCGCTGCTGTGGGGACTCGTCGGCGCGCTCTCCTTTCTGGTGCTCGTCCAGGGGTACGCCCTGTTCGTCGAACCGCTGGTGACGATCACCCAGGGCGCGCTCGTAGCCGTCCTCGTCGGTATCGGCGCGGGGCTCGGCAGCTATCTGCTCGAGCACCGAGTTGCTGCGTGGTCGACTCGCCGCGCGAAGTGACTCCGTCTCGTAACAGTTAAACGACGGACGCGGTTAGGATAACCCGAGCCAGGATGGCCGAACGGTAAGGCGCACGCCTGGAAAGCGTGTTCCCTTTGGGATTCTGGGTTCAAATCCCAGTCCTGGCGTTTCTTCGATTACAACTCCGATGAGCGACGGGAAGCGGCGCGAATCAACTAAAATCGAAGAAACGGCGACGAGTGGGATTTGAATCAGGCCGAGGTTCTGCGAGCAACGCGAGCAGGTTCTCGGACGTGGTTCAAATCCCAGTCCTGGCGTATTCTGTCGCGAGCACGCTCGCGAGCGACAAGCGACGCGGACGCCTTGAGTAACCCCCTCTCGAGCCTCCATCGAGCTCTACTGCTCGATTTCGACCGGGCTGTCGCAGGCAATCCAGCGGTCTGGATCGGCACACTCGCGGACCTCGAAGAACCCGTCCTCGCTGAACCGTGCTTCGTACTCCGAATCCTCGTTCGATTGCATATTCGCCTCGAGCACGAACGCCGTGATGAGTACGAGGGACATACCGAGTTCGAGCGTCTAGAAACCGACGCTTGGGCGACCGTTTCGCGGGGTGGAACGATCGACGATCGAGCCTCGAGCGGGGCGTATTTGCCCGTCCGACGCGTAATGGCTCGTATGTGCGGTCGCTACACGCTGTTCGTCGACCGAGAGGAACTCGAGGAGCGCTTCGACGCCCGCTTCCTCGAGTCGGCGGCCCCGTTCGAGCCGCGGTACAACGCGGCGCCGGGTCAGAAACTGCCGGTGATCACGGACGAGGCGCCCGAGGAGTTTCGACACCTCGAGTGGGGACTGATCCCCTCGTGGGCCGACGACGACAGCGGCGGACTCATCAACGCGCGCGCAGAGACGGTGGCCGAGAAGCCGAGCTTTCGGGCGGCCTACGAGTCCCGGCGCTGTCTCGTCCCGGCCGACGGCTTCTACGAGTGGGTCGAGACCGAGGGAGGTGAGCGAATCGGAGATTCGCGATCCTCGTCAGATCTCCGATCTGACGGTAGGAAACAGCCTTACCGGGTCGCCCTCGAGGACGACCGGCCGTTCGCGATGGCGGGGCTGTGGGAGCGCTGGGAACCCGAGACGACCCAGTCCGGACTGGACGCGTTCGGCGGTGGGCTCGAGGACGAGGCCGACGAGGGGCCCCTCGAGACGTTTACGATCATCACTACCGAGCCAAACGACCTGGTCGCGGAGCTCCACCACCGGATGGCGGTCATCCTCGAGCCCGGTCGGGAACGGGAGTGGCTGACCGCGGACGACCCGCGGGGGTGCCTGGAGCCGTACCCGAGCGACGACCTGCGAGCCTATCCGGTGTCGACGGCCGTCAACGATCCCAGTACGGACGAGCCGTCGCTGGTCGAACCGATCGAGCCGTGAGTACCGGCGCGAAGCTACTTAAATGTGGTCGAGAGATCGGACCGTCTCGGGATCGGTAGCTATGATATTCGGTCTCACGATCGGGCGATACCGGTCCGCAGTACGGTGGTTTCAGCCGTCGCTCGGCGAACAGCTTGATGTCGCGGCGACGATCGATAGCGGTGGGCTTATGTAGAAGGACAATCAATGAATCAGCTGACTATGAGCCAGCGAATGCAGCAGGGACAGCCGATGATCGTGATGAGCGAGGACTCCCAGCGCGTCAAGGATCAGGACGCGCAGGACTACAACATTCGCGCCGCTCGAGCGGTCGCCGAGGCCGTTCGCTCGACGCTCGGCCCGAAAGGGATGGACAAGATGCTCGTCGACTCGATGGGATCGGTAACGATCACCAACGACGGCGTCACCATCCTCCAGGAGATGGACATCGACAACCCGACGGCCGAGATGATCATCGAGGTCGCCGAGACACAGGAGGACGAAGCCGGCGACGGTACTACTACTGCGGTCGCGATCGCGGGTGAACTCCTCAAGAACGCCGAGGACCTCCTCGAGCAGGACATCCACCCGACGGCGATCATCAAGGGCTTCCACCTCGCGAGCGAGCAGGCCCGCGAGGAGATCGACGACATCGCCACAGACGTCGACACCAGCGACGAAGAACTCCTGCGTTCGGTCGCCGAAACCTCGATGACCGGCAAGGGCACCGAGGTCAACAAGGAGCACCTCGCCGAGCTCATCATCGACGCGATCAGCCAGGTCACCGTCGAGAACGAGGCGGGCGAGAACGTCGTCGACCTCGAGTTCCTCAACATCGAGACCCAGACCGGCCGCAGCGCCGGCGAGTCCGACCTGCTGGAGGGCGGCATCGTGGACAAGGACCCCGTCCACGACAACATGCCGACCGAGGCGACCGACGCCGACATCCTGCTGCTGAACACGCCGATCGAGGTCGACGAAGCCGACGTCGACACCGAGGTCTCCGTCACCGATCCCGACCAGCTCCAGAAGTTCCTCGACCGCGAGGAGAAACAGCTCAAGGAGAAGGTCGACCAGATCGCCGACCTCGGCGCCGACGTCGTCTTCTGCCAGAAGGGCATCGACGACCTCGCCCAGCACTACCTCGCCAAGGAGGGCATCCTCGCGGTCCGGCGCGCCAAGAAGTCCGACCTCGAGTTCCTCAAGGAAGTCGTCGGCGCGAACATCGTCTCCGATCTGGCGAACGCGACGACCGACGATCTCGGCTACGGCGACGTCACCCGCGACGACGAGGACGAGCTGTTCTACGTCGAGGGCGAGGACGCCCACGGCGTCACGCTCCTGCTGCGCGGCTCGACCGACCACGTCGTCGACGAGCTCGAGCGCGGCGTCAACGACGCGCTCGACGTCGTCGCCCAGACCGTCTCCGACGGCCGCGTGCTGGCCGGCGGCGGCGCCATCGAGGTCGAACTCGCCTCGCGGCTCCGTGACTACGCCGACAGCGTCTCCGGACGCGAACAGCTCGCAGTCGAAGCGTTCGCCGACTCGCTCGAGCTCGTTCCGCGCGTGCTCGCCGGAAACGCCGGTCTCGACTCCATCGATACGCTCGTCGATCTGCGTGCGGCCCACGACGACGGCGACATGACGGCCGGCCTGAACGTCCTCTCGGGCGACGTCGAGGACACCTTCGAGTCCGGCGTCGTCGAGCCGGCCCACGCCAAGGAGCAGGCCGTGACCTCCGCTGCCGAGGCCGCGAACCTCGTGCTCAAGATCGACGACATCATCTCCGCCGGCGACCTCTCGACGGACAAGGGCGGCGACGAGGAAGGCGCGCCCGGCGGCGGCGGCATGGGCGGTATGGGTGGCATGGGCGGCGCGATGTGAAGTAGGTCTCCGACCTCCGCCACTCTCCGAACCGAAACGCCTGCACCGTCGACTAACCAATCGTGATTTCGTGTTTTTTGCGCCAGTAGTCTCGAGCCGTAGCCGTGCCAAACGCTTTGCACGGTCGCGTCGCAGTCGATGCATGGCGTCACCGTTCGTCTTGCTGAAGACCGCCATCTTCTCGGCGCTCGTTCCGGGAACCGTCGCCGGACTCGTCCCGTGGGTACTGGCCCGGCGCGATCAGCTCAGGCTTCCGGTTCCGGTAGGTGTCGCTCGAGCCGCGGGCTTCGGATCGATCCTCGCCGGAATCGGGTTGTACGCCCACACCGCGTGGCGGTTCTCGGACGAGGGGGGTGGGACGCCGTCGCCGTCCGACGAACCCCCGGAGCTGGTAACCGGCGGGGCCTACGGCTACGTCCGGAACCCGATGTACGTCGCCGTGTTGCTGTGTCTTCTCGGCCAGGCGCTGCTGTACCGATCGGTGCTGGTCGCCTGGTGGACCGCGGGCTGCTGGCTCGGCTTCCACAACCGCGTGCTCGAGTACGAGGAACCCCACCTGGCGGCGAAACACGGCGACGCCTACGAGGTGTATCGAAATCGAGTGCCGCGGTGGATTCCTCGAGGACGCTCGTAGCGAAGTCGGCAGGCCCGTGAACTATTGTGCTCGGGGGCGTCGTTCGACTATGGCATATCAAACGACCATCGGCTGGTCGCTGTTCTCCTCGGGTATCGTCACGCTCATCCTCAAGGTCATGCCCGGCGATTCGCTCTGGTGGGGGCTGTTGTTGCTCGCGCTCGGAGCCGTTATCCTCTACATCCGCTGACGATCGGACGCGAGTGACGCGTCACCGCGACCGGAACCGGTGAACGTTTACGATCCGAAACAGTATCGGGCCGCCAGTGAGTACCCACGACGACGAGACGCCGTTCGACGCCTACCGCGAGGCGGTCGACCGCCCGCTCTCGCGGCTCTTTCGCGAGTACGCCCCCGGCCGTCTCGGCTGGTTCTCGGCGGGGATGCTCGCCAACTTCGTCGCGCGGATGGCGAGTCTCGTGCCGCCGCTGATCCTCGGGGTCGCCATCGACGCGGTCTTCCTCGACGAGGGACCGTTCGAACTGCCGATCGTCCCCGACGCCTGGCTGCCGACCGAGAGCGCCGAGCAGTTCCAGTTCACGGTCGTCGCCATCGCCGGCTCGTTTCTCGTCGTCGCCGTCTTCACCTGGATCTACGGCGTCACCGCCAACCTGTTCGCCCACGACGTGATGCACGCCGTCCGGGTCGACAGCTTCGAGAAGATGCAGCGACTGGACACGGCGTTCTTCGACGAGAAACAGACCGGCGAGGTCATGGCCGTCCTGAACAACGACACGCAGAACCTCGAGCGGTTCCTGGACGACGCGTTGATGAACTCGGCGCGGCTGCTGGTGATGGTCGGCGGCATCGCCGGTGTCCTGTTCTACCTGAACTGGCAGCTGGCGTTCGTCACCCTGTTTGCCGTGCCCGCGATGGTCGCCTTTACGATCTGGTTCATGCGGGCCGCCGAACCCCGCTACGTCAGCCAGCGCTCGGCCGTCGGCCGGCTGAACACCCGCCTCGAGAACGCGATTTCGGGGATGGGGCTGACGAAGGCGACCTCGAGCGAGGCCCACGAGGTCGATCGGGTGCGTCGATCCTCGCGGAACTTCTTCGATCGCACGATGGCCGTGTTGAAACTGAGCTACGTCTACCGGCCGGGGATGGAGCTGCTCGCGGGGATCGCCTTCGCCGGGACCTTCCTCGTCGGCGGGCTCTGGCTCACGACCGGGACCGCACCCGGTCCGCTGACCGGGACGCTCTCGGTCGGTGACTTCGTCGTCTTCCTCTTTTTGACCCAGCGGATCGTCGACCCGCTCGCGGAGGTGTCGAACATCGTCGACCAGTACGAGAACGCCAAGGCCTCGAGCGAGCGCGTGTTCGGGCTGATGGACATCCCGGTCCACGTCGCCGACCCCGACGATCCCGTCGCCCTCGAGCCCGTCGAGGGCCGGGTCGCCTACGACGACGTCTCCTTTAGCTACGCCGACACCGAGCACGCCGACGCCGACGGGGATTCGAAGGCGGCGTTCGAGGAACCCGTCCTCGAGGACGTCTCCTTCGAGGCCGAACCGGGCGAGACCGTGGCGTTCGTCGGGCCGACCGGGGCCGGAAAGTCGACGCTGCTGAAGCTCCTGCTCCGGCTCTACGACGTCCAGGAGGGGGCGGTGCGGATCGACGGCCACGACGTTCGCGACGTCGCGATGGCGGATCTCCGATCCGCGGTCGGCTACGTCAGTCAGGACACGTTCCTCTTCGACGGGACGATCGCCGAGAACGTTCGGTACGGCCACTTCGAGGCGTCCGACGACGCGGTTCGGGACGCTGCCAGGGCGGCGCAGGCCCACGAGTTCGTCAGCGAGCTCCCGGAGGGGTACGATACCCGCGTCGGCGAGCGCGGCATCAAGCTCTCGGGCGGCCAGCGCCAGCGGATCGCGCTCGCCCGGGCCGTTCTCGCGGATCCGGCGGTACTCATCTTAGACGAGGCGACCAGCGCCGTCGACACGAAGACCGAACTCGAGATCCAGCGATCGATCGACCGACTGAGCGAGGATCGGACGACGCTGGCGATCGCACACCGACTGTCGACGATCAAGGACGCGGACCTGATCCTCGTCCTCGAGGACGGGCGGGTCGTCGAACGGGGAACCCACGAGAGACTGCTCGAGCGGGACGGCACGTACGCGCGGCTGTGGGCGGCGCAGGCGGGCGACCGCGAGCGAGCGGCCGAGGCGCTGCTCGAGACCGACGACTGAAAACGAGTTCGTCAGGCGTCGTCGACGTCGAGTTCGAACTGCTCGTTCTCGGAGACGGCGTTGAGGACGACGCTCGTGTTCGACGCCTTGATGTCGGGATCGGTCAGGAGCTGTTTGATCTGCTCGTTCATCCCGTCGGTATCCTTGAACTTGCCGATGGCGATGACGTCGTAGTCGCCGGTGACCTCGTAGACGCTGGTCATCTGACGGTGTTCCCGGAGCGTGTCCGTGATGTCGGGGAGGGCGTTCCCCTCGACCTGCAGCTGGATGACGGCGGTGACGTCGTAGCCGACCGCATCGTAGTTGACTCGCGGCGTGTACCCCTCGATGACGCCCTCCTCCTCGAGATCCGAGAGATGGTTCGAGACCGTCGTCACCGAGACGTCGAGCTCCTCCGCGAGGCTCCGGAGGCTCGCCCGCCCGTCGCCCAGCAGGGCGTTTACTAGCTTTGCGTCGAGATTTTCGTACGTCATCACGTACCCCCTCACACCCCACGTTTTAGAAGTTTACGAACATCCAATTACGGGCCGGAGAGGGACGATTTGATCGAAGCAGTGGGAATTAGTATTGGGGTTGGCCGAGAGCCGCGACGAGAAAGCTAACAAGCGAAAACATCCCGCGCTCCGCGACTCCGAACGCGTCGCGCGAGGGAACCCGAGTAGGGGTCGCTCGAACGGTAAAGCGGCGTTTCCGTCCGACGAAGTCCGGAGGTGCGGCGTTAGCTCGTCGACCCTCGGAACGTTGCGGCCGACGGCCGCCTCGCGGCGAACGCGGGTAGCCCGACGACGACCGTGCCGCCGATCAGGCCGACGATAAGCCAGACAAAGTGGCTGTCGACGACGAGCAGCGTCGCCGCGATACCGGCGAGTAGTCCCGAGCCGAGTGCGGCCGGGAGCACCCCTCGAGGCGTCCGGTTCAGGGGTTCCCGCGGCGGGGTCGCGTACCGCCAGGCCAGCAAGCCGCCGATCGAACCGCCGAGCAGGGCCGCAGTATCGGCCCGGCCGTCGGTCACAAGCGCCAGCGACGCCAGGGCGACGCTGGTCGCGAAGACGGCCGTCGTGGCCGCCCGACGGCCTCGAGCCCGCGTTCGATTCCGGATCGCCAGCATCGTCCAGACGACCACGGCGGCCATCGCGTGACCGCTCGGAAAGCTCGAGGTGCTGATCTCGACGGCGGGAGCGTAGACGACGGCGACGAGGACGGGAAGCGACTCGACCGGGACGGCGGGATCGACGCCGGGACGGGGCGTCTCGAAGAACCCCTTGAGCCCGATCATGACGGCGTAACAGCCCAGCACGATCCCGATCCAGGAAGCGAACCGACGGGGATCGAGATACCAGAACGCGAGGACGACCGCCGGTGCGACGAACCAGACGCTGCCGAGGTGGGAGAGAAAGGCGACGAGAAACGCCAGCCACTCCGGGAACGCGTCCCTGACGGCTTCGACCCGCGCCGACTCGAACCACATCGGGGGCACCTACGGCGAGTGCGAGGATATAGTCAACGGTCCGTCCGATCCGGCTCGGTCCTCAGGACCGCCGTTCTCCGATGGCGTTCCTGATGCGGCCGGGGACGCCGAGGACGGTGAGTCCGGCGCCGAGCAACACCATCAGGACGTACAGTCCGAGCGTCGAGGTCCAGACGACCAGCATCGCCAGGATCGCCCAGCCGCCGGCGAGGAAGTAAAACGCCGCGATCGACATCGCGGTCCCGTACAGCAAGACCAGGTAAGGGCCCCAGCCGTGGGCGTGGCCGCGTCGCACTCGACGGCGGACGTACCGCTTGAGTTCGGTCTGGAGCGACTCCTTCTCGACGGTGCGTCGCTCGACCGACGTCTCGAACTCGTCGACCCGGTCGCGGAGCCGTTCGATCTCCTCGCGGAGCGCGTCGGCGTCGTCGGCCCGATCCCGAGTCCGGGCGCTCGAGTACGTCCTCGTACGATCCGCGTCCGAGTCCGGACGATCTCGCGTGGTCCCCTCGTCGGCACCCGTGGCGTCGTCAGTCATCGCTTCTGTCGAAAACTGTCGAGGGCGGGGACTTTGTAGCTGCCGATCCACTTCCCGATCCGCGAGCACCGCGTTGAGGGTCGCCCCGAAGACGAGGATGGTTGCCCCGGCGTACAGCCAGACGAGAACGAGAAAGACGGCGCCGAGCGCGCCGTAGACCGCGTACTGACCGGCGAGGCCGGCGTACAGGGAGAAGACGCGACTGAGGGCGAACCACCCCACCGCCGCGAACAGCGTTCCGGGAAGCGCCTCGCGAACGTCGACGTCCGCGTCGGGAAAGATCACGTACAGCGGCAGGAAGGCGGCGATAAGCCCCAGCAGGACGAACAGCGGTCCGAGAACGAGCTGCCCGGTAAACGGGACGAATCGAACCGCCACCTCGATACCGGTGACGATCGAGAGCCCGATCGCGATCGCGGCGGCGACGATCGTCGCGTCCCAGAGCGTATCGACCAGCGACTTCGAGGCCACGGTGCCGTACACCGACGAGAACGCGCGATCGAGGCCCCGAAACACGCGGCTCGAGCCCCAGAGCAGGCCGAGCGCGCCGACGACGGTCGCCCCCTGTTGGCCAGTCTCGTCGACGATGGTTTCGGCGAGAAGCGTCTGAGCCGACGGCGTCAGCACGTCGTCGGTCGTGTCGGTTACCTGTGTCGCGAGCGCCTCGCCGCCGACCGAGGCCGCAAGCGCCAGCGAGAGCAGCGCAAGCGGTGCGAGCGAGAGAAACGCGTAGAAGGCGACGCCGGCCGCCAGAAGCGTCAGCTGCTGCCGGCGGGCCAGTCTGACGAGCCGTGTTCCGAGCTCGAGCGCGCGGCTGGAATCGAGCACGGGAGGACGTTCGGGCCGGAAACAAATATGCGATCGTGTAGCACTGGCCTGCAGCGCCCGTCGAAACGGGAGTCCCGCTCGGCTCGAGTGGTGGGCCGAGACGGGATCGGCTACTCGAGCGAGTCCGCGGTCGCCGCCCGAATCTCGCCGACCGAGGCGTCGGTCTTGAACGTCGTTCCGCCGTAGTGGGCTCTCGAGGCGTCGTAGCCGGCCTCGCGTAGGTCGGCGAGGAAGTCGTCCATTGCGTTGGCGGGGAGCCCCCAGTTGCGACAGAGCTTGTGCTGGTCGTAGTGGGTCGGCTCGTCGAGTTCCGCCTCGAGCGTCTCGCACAGTTCGCGGACCTTTCCGGCGGTGCCGAACGACTCGGGAACCCGCTCGCGAACGTCGGCGACGAACGTCCGGTCGCGGATCGCCCCGAGCCAAACGGGGCCGGCAACGAGGATCCGGGTGCCGTCGCAGTGCGGGCAGCGCTCGAGCGGGTCGGCGATCAGACCCGGGCTCGCCTCGCGGTAGAGACAGTCCTCGCAGTGAGAGAGGTAGCCCAGCTCCTCGAGGGCGGCGTCGGCCGCGGTGGGTTTGTGCTCGAGTTCGAGGTAGGTTCGGACGTAGTGGCTCGTCGCGTGGGTCAGGATCGGTTCGACGCCGACGTCGAAGCGGGCCCCGCTTCGCGCGAGCGCCGACAGCAGAATTCGGACGCCCATCTCGGCGTGGTAGTCGGTGTTCCGTGGCACCGCGGAGTAGGAGCGGACGCCGCTGTTGAAGTGGGCGCCACAGAGCGGCGCCGTGTCGGTCGCGGTCACGCAGACCAGATCCCGGCAGTTCGCGAACGCGGCGTCGGCGAACGGCATCGGCGTCCCGTAGGGGTCGAGGTCGATCACGTCGAAGACGTCCTCGTGCATGAGCGCGTTGACGTCGCGGTTGCGAACAGTGGCCTCACAGTCGTTTCGCTCGAGGTTCCCGCGGGCGAGCGAGACTGCCTCCTCGTCGACGTCACAGCACGTGACGTCCCAGCCGTCGGCGGCCGCCCGCACTCCCCTGACCCCGCTCGCGGTCATCGCGTCGAGATAGGACTTGGCGCGCGGTTCGCGCTCCCGGTAGGCCCGCAGCGTCGCGATCGTCAGATCCCGATTCAGCTCCTGTCGCGGGTTGTAAAACACCGACTCCTCGATCCCTTCGGTTTGTTCGCCTGGGACCTCGAGTTCGATCCCGCCCTCGGTGACGCGCATACCGCCCCTCGTCGGCGGAGGTCGAAAAAGCGCGTGATCTTCCGTTCGGTCCGTCTACGGATTGCTGTACCGATTTACCGGCGCAACCGCGACCCGTGCGGCGGTTGCGCCGGTACTGACTTACAGTAAACCGTAGTCGGCTCTCGCGGGAGTGGTGGATGGTATCGACACCCAATAAGTAGGAGATCTGAAAATTTATCACGGGGACCGAGCGTGATACCGTATGGAACGACAACGGCTCTCCCGCCGGCAGTTCGCGACGACCGCCGCGGCCCTGACCGCGGTCGGGCTCGCCGGCTGTTCGGACGACGATGACGACGGCGAGAACGGCGACGACGAGATGTTCGAGACGGACGACCCCGGTGCTCTCACGCTCTTTTTCGAGACGGAAGACGGTGAGCCGGTTTCGACCGGGTTCAGCGTCCTGATCGAACACGAGGAGGAGGCCTACAGCTCCAACTACGCCGAGGGGATCGAGGACGGCGAACTCTCCGACATCAATCTTATTCACGAGGGCGAGTACACGATCACCGTCGAAAGCGAGGACGGGGAGTTCGACGACGTCGAGGAGACCGTCACGCTCGAGGAAGACGAAGACGAGGAGGAGACGCTCGTCCTCGAGGGCGCGACGCCCGACTCCGAACTCGAGGACGAGGAGGACGACGAGTAGCACGTCCGTCCCGCGCGTCGACGCTCCTGCTCGAGTTCGTTCGGACGCCGAGCGACGCTTCAGTCGGCGGGACCGCGCGGTCTCTCGTCGACGGCCGGCCGACACCGATCGATGCTCGAGCCGGTCGGTTCCCCGACGGACAACCAAACCGATTTGACGGTCCGTTCCCGAGTCTCGAGCGTGTCGGAAGCGAACCCCGTCGAGCGCTGGCAGGCCCGGCTCGAGGAGACCGGCGAGCTCACGCCGGAGATCGTCGACCGGATCTCGACGCTCCACGGCGATCGCGGGGTTCGCGCCATCGAGGCGGTCGGCGAACACCGCGTGAAGTCCTACCGGGATTTCACGATCGTCGTCGGCTACGAGGACGAGTACATCGTCGAGGATGGCGGCTGTACCTGCAAGGACAGCGAGTACAATCTCGACGACGACGATCCGACGGAGCTGTGCTGGCACGCCCTCGCGGTGGCGATCGCCCGCCGGGTCGGTCACGTCGACTACCACGACATGTGGTACTCGGACGTCCGCGAGCTGCTCTGAGCACCGGAAACGGCTCGCGGCGCTCGAAGGACCGCTACCCGTCGTCGGGCTCGTCCTCCCCGTTCGGGAGCACCCTGAAGGGGCGCATCATGTCGTAGTCCTCGTGTTCGATCATGTGGCAGTGCCACATGTATTCGCCCGTCTGATCGTTGAACAGCCCCTCGTACTCCCCGAAGTGGACGATCACGTGGACTACCTCGGCGGGATCGACCGAGATCACGTCGTTCCAGCCCAGCTCGTACGGTCGAGGTTCCTCGAGCGCCTTCGGATCGAGACCGTCCTCGGATGGCTCGTAGTCGGCCAGGGGCTGTCGACCGAGCAGCTGGAAGTGAACGAGATGGAGGTGGATCGGGTGGGACATCGAGGTGTGGTTGGCGATGCTCCAGATCTCCGTGTCGCCGAGTTCGGGCTCCTCGGTAACGGGATCGTCCAGGTTGTGCCCCGACGGCTGGTCCTCGCTTCCGAGGAGGTGAACCATGCGTCCGTACTCGTCGGTGTCCCCGGCGAGCGTGAGATGACGGTGTCGGTCCGCCGCCTCGACGGGGATCTCCGGAACCTCGGTCAGGTCGTCCGGGATCTCCCCGAGGTCCCTGGCGTCGTCGGCCTCGGAGTCAGCCACGTCGACGACCGCGAGCTCCGGAAGCGGCTTCGTCTCCTCGCTTTTCTCGAGCGTCCCGCGGTACAGCGACGGTGCGTCGTTGTGGAGCAACAGCGTCTCCCCGGCGTACTCCGAGAAGTCGACGACGACGTCGGCGCGCTGCCCCGACCCGATCTCGAGACGGCCCTCGACCGGGACCGGTTCCGAGAGGAGCCCGCCGTCGTTCCCGATCTGGAGGAACTGCGGACCGTCGTCCCCGACCTCGCCCGACGCCTCGTCGTACTCCCGCAGCGCGAGGTCGTAGTACCGGCTGTTGGAGCCGTTGAGCAGCCGGAGCCGGTACTTCCTGGGCTCGACCGAGAGGCGAGGCCAGGCCTTCCCGTTGACCACCGGTACGTCACCGTAGAACTCCGGAACGATGCTCGGCTCGGGGTGTGAGTCGTCGCCGCCCCGGTCCTCGGAGACGGCCGACGGGTAGAACAGCGAGCCGTCCCCCTCGAGGCTCCGATCCTGGAGGACGAGCGGGATCTCGTACTCGCCGTCGGGCAATCCGAGCTCGCGCTCGCGGTCGTTTCGAAGCAGGTAGAAGCCGGCGAGACCCGCGTAGACGTTCAACCGCGTGATGCCGACCGCGTGATCGTGGTACCACAGGGTCGCCGGGGGTTGGTCGTTCGCGTAGTAGTAATCCTTCTTCTCGAAGGCGGGGCCGGTCTCCTCGAAGTCGCGGGTGAACCAGCCTCTGGCCTTGCCGTCGCTCGCGGATTCGATGTTGCCGCCGTGGAGGTGGGTCACGGTCCGGACGCCGGGGATGTCGTACGGAATCATCTCGCCGTGGACCGTCGTGTCTACGGGGAGGAGGTGGTCGTCGGGCAGGTCGTTTTGCCACCGCACGTAGATCGGTTCGCCCTGTTCGGCTTCGATCGTCGGGCCCGGGAACTGCCCGTCGTACCCCCAGACGGTCGTCGGCGGCAGGTCGCTGTGGAGCTGCTGTTCGACCTCGCGCATCTCGATCTCGTAGTAGGGCTGGCCGTCTTTCGTTCCGTCGGGCTCCACGACGCCCGGCCGTGGAACCTCGTCGACCCACTTCTCGAGATCGGGCGACGAGTGGGCCGCGACGGTCGTCGCCTCGGTCGGTTCCGTCGGATCCGGTTCGGTCTCCGACGGCGTCCCGTCCGTCGAACAACCCGCGAACGCCGAGAGTCCCGTCGCACCTGTTGCCAGGAGCACCGTTCGACGCGAGAGATCCGTTTCGATGACCGGAGGTCGTTGCCTCATACTCGTCCATAAGAAACCCCCGCAAATACCGGGTGGAGACGGTTCCTATCCGGTGGGAGGCGAACGATCCATTCCTCAACGTAGTGCGTCAGGAAAGGAAAGCCCTCCGCTTGTCACAGCTAGTCGGACTCGTTACAGGCCGCGATGATGACCTCCGGATCGTCGATCAGCCGGTTTTCCATGTAGTTGCCCTTCCCCTTCCCCGCCCACTTGCGCTCCTGTTCGATGATCGAGAGGAACTCGAGCTCCGAGAGGATATCCCGCACTCGGCGAAGCTTCAGGTGGTCCGAGCGGTCCCGATCGCACAGCCGTTTGTAGAGGTCGTAGGCCTCGTTAGTCGTCACCGGGGCGTCCTCACCCTCCTTCTGCTGGGTCAAAAGCGCCATCGCCTCGAGGACGAGCTTCGCGTGGCTCGGGCTCTTCGAGATGAGTTCGGCCAGCCGGCTGGTTTCCTCGCGCTCGTGGGCGTGGTCGACGCAGGCCTCTGTAACGGTCTCGAGGTCGTCCTCCTCGGCGATCTCGCCGGCGAAGCGGAGGATGTCGATCGCCTTTCGCGCGTCGCCGTGTTCGCGCGCGGCGAGGGCGGCGACGCGGGGGACGACCCCGTCCTCGAGGACGCCGTCGTGGAAGGCATCCGAACGGGAGCGCAGGATCTCGCGGATCTGGGAGGCGTCGTACGGCGAGAAGACGTATTCCCGTTCACAGAGGCTCGATTTGATTCGCTCGTCCAGCGAGTCCTTGTACCGGACCTTGTTCGAGATGCCGATGACGCCGACGGTGCTGTCGGTGAGCTTGCCGGATTCGACCGCCCGCGAGAGCTGCATCAGGATGTCGTCGTCCTCGATCTTGTCGACTTCGTCTAAGATGATCAGCGCGACGTCGTACCCGGTGTCGACGATCCGCCAGAGCCGACGGTAGTACTCGGCGGTGCTCAGTCCCGAATGAGGGATCGAGATCCCCGTCTCGGGCTGGTCGTTGAGCTGATGGGCCGTCGACTGGACGGCCTGGGTTTCCGTCGACTCCTGGAGGCAGTCAACGTAGGCGACCCCGATCGAGACGTCGTTACCCTCGGCGCGGTCGATCGCCTGGTTCGTGATGAACTTCGAGCACAGCGACTTGCCGGTCCCGGTCTTCCCGTAGACGAGGACGTTGTTCGGCGTGTTCCCCCGCGTGGCCGGTTTGATCGCGTTCGCGAGGTTCGTCAGCTCGTCCTCGCGACCGATGATGCGGTCGCCGTCAGGGAGGTGTGACACCTGCAGCAGCTCCTTGTTCCGGAAGATCTCGGTTTCGCTGCCGAAGTAGTCCATCGAATCCGACATTCAGCTACTCCGACTATCGGGAGGGGTGGCTTGTAAACGTTCGGAACCGGATTGCCGCTGTATCTCCCCCGGTTTCGTTGCGTCGGGTTCTGAGAAACGGGAACGACACCCCTCGATGCCGCTGTATAGGTCGTTCGGGGACTCCGGAGTGCCGCTGTATGAGTGTGTCTCTCGCGGTCGGTCGCCGCAAGCTGCGCTCGAGGACACACCCCTCGGTGCCGCTGTATGAACGGGTCTCTCGCAGCGAGGCGCCGTACGAGGTGGGATCGAGAACACCCCTCGATGCCGCTGTATCGGCGAGCGGATGGGCGAGCCTGGGGCGTCTCCGACGGCGCTCGAGGAGCTGGCACACACCGGAGTTCTTCTGTATATGGACAAAATTCTCGGTAGACAGACGTATTCGCCCGGATCTCACCCCTCGGTGCCGCTGTATAGATACACACACACCCCGCAGTGCCGCTGTAACGGGACGGAGGTGGGGGAGTCGAAACGGAGGGTGCTCGAGAACTGGCGTCCGCGGCGACGCGATCGCGGACGTCGACTCTGACTCCTGTGCGATATCGTCGAGGGATACCGGGCAGTCTCCGCAACGAATCGCAGATGCCTCGAAACGGCGGTCAATAGCCATACAACGAAAGACCCGTCCGACCGCGAGGAACCTCACGGAGACTCCCACCCCGGACTCGAGTGACAAGCACCGCGGACTCGAGTGAGAAACCGGAGGACGCGAACGAAACGGAAACCGGCCCGAGTCCGAACCGCGGATTCGACTCGAGTCGTCCCCCCGTTCGATACGATCGAACGAAGTAACGTTCGATACTGCTAATGGACTTTGACTCAGTAATAGTATTTAGGTATGGTGATATCCGAAGGGAAGAGTCCGGTCGAGCGGATCGACATCATCAGTCGGGAACTACCAACCCAACTCGCCGGTCGTGATAACCCAACTCGCGGGTACTACGGTCTCGCAACGGCTCGAGAGGCGGTTTTCCCCTCCACGCAGCGACCGTCCGATCTTCCACCCCGTCCCCTCTCCGTGAGCTATACAGCGGCACCGCGGGGTGTGTCTCTGCCACTTCCGCGTCCGCAGTCGGTTCATCGATCGCCACGTCCGCAGTCGGCTCGTCGATCTCCGGACGCCCCCGAGCGACGACCTTCCTCACGAGTTCCCGGCGATTTCGCTCACAGCCCCGGTTCACGCGGGCGCCGCCTTCTCCTCGCGCAGTCGTTCGATCGCCTCCCGAACCGTCTCGGCGTCGTCCGGGTACGTCCCGTAGACGATCTCGTCCGCGTGGGGTTCGACCCGTCGCGTGACCCCGGCGAGTCGCTCGGGGTCGATCTCCGCTCCCGACAGCTGGATCGACAGCGAGACCTCGAGTCCCTCGAGTTCGCGAGCGAACCCGCGGGCCAGCGACTCGACCCAGTAGCTCGTCCCGTAGCCGGGATCGCACAGCGGGACGAGGAAGCCGTCGACGTGGGCCGCGAGCCCGGCCGGCTCGAGCCCCGCCCGTTCGCGGAGGCTCCCCGGGTAGGGATCCGGGTACAGCGTTGCGGTTAGCTCGCCGTCGACTCGAGTCGCCACCGCCGCGACGAACGCCGTGAGAACGTCCGCCCGCCAGGCGTCGCGCTCGTCGTGCTCGCTCCCCTCGAATCGCCGGTTACAGCGCTCGCACCGGCAGAACCCCGCGCCCGGAAACCCGAGCGTCGTCAGCCGAACGTCGCCCTCGAGCCGTCCGATTCGCTCGAGCAACCCCTCGCGGTAGTCGGGATCGGTCGGGCAGACGGTTCCCCAGTGGTGGCCCTCCGCGTCGGGCGTGGCCCGCGTCCCGTCGGCGTCGACGGCCGCCCGTTCCGGCTCGTCGCGAACTGCCGCCGTGTCGCCCCAGCAGGCGACGGAGCTGACCGTTCCCTCGAGTGGCTCCTGCCGGCGTCCGTCGACGAACTCCGTAAAGTAGTAGCTGCGATCGCCGATCTCGGCTCGAGCTAGTTCGGAGTCGTCGGTGAGGATGGCATACATGGCTCGCAGTGCCGTGCGAACGACCTTAAAAGGTTACTCGCGACCGCTCGTTGCCCGTCTCGCGACCGCCGAATCTACTCCTCGCTGCAGATCTCGACGAAGTTCCGCAGGATCGCCAGTCCCGTTTCGCCGCTCTTCTCGGGGTGGAACTGCGTGCCGAAGACGTTGCCGGATTCGTTGGCGACGATCGACGGGAACTCGCGCTCGTAGTCGGTCGTCGCCACCGCCGCGTCCTCGTCGTCCGGGACGGCGTAGTAGGAGTGGACGAAGTAGGCGTAGCGTCCGTCGACGGAGCCGCCGCTGGCGGCTTCGTCTTCTCGTTGGATCTCCGATCCAACGCTGTCGATTCCCTCCACGAGCGGGTGGTCGCGCTCGACGCTCAACTCGTTCCAGCCCATGTGGGGTACCTTCTGGCCCTCGGCGAAGCGGACGTTCGTCCCCGGGATCAAGTCGAGTCCCTGTACCGCGGACTCACCCTCGTTGGCGCCCTCCTCGCTGGTCGTCAGCAGCATCTGCATGCCGAGACAGATCCCGAACAGCGGCGTGCCGGCGTCGGCGACCTCGAGCAGGTCTCCCCGGAGCGGGTCGGCGTTCTCGATCCCCTCGCGGAACGCGCCAACGCCTGGGAGGACGACCCCGTCGGCGTCGGCGAACGCCTCGGGATCGTCGGTGATCTCGACGTCGGCGCCCGCGCGCTCGAGGCCGCGGGTGACGCTGCGGAGGTTGCCGAGGCCGTAGTCGACGACCACGACGTCGGCGAGCGACTGCTGCTGGTCGGACGTGACGGTGCTCATGCTCCGACCTCGGTGGGGCGGAAAGAAGTGTATTGTCATTCGCGCAGTTCTCGGCGTTCGGAACCCGCTCGAGCGGCCGCGCAGAAACGGCGACCCGAACCACTCGAGCCGAACTACCCGACTCGAGCCAAACCATCCGAGCCGAACTATCCGACTCGAGTCGAACCGGTAACCGTTCCCGGCGCTCGAGTGCGAACCCAGGAGTTACTACCCGCACCGTCCGTACTTCCCGTATGGTCGAAACGGATCCGGAAACGGTGGTACGGGACTACTACGACGCCGTCGACGACGAACGATACGACGACCTCGTCGACCTGTTCGCCGACGATATCCGCTACGAGCGGCCGGGACAGGGTGCGATCGAGGGCCGAGAGCAACTCCGGGAGTTCTACCTCGAGGGGCGGCCGCTCGAGGAGGGGAGCCACGAGGTCGACGACCTGATCGTCGACGGCGACACGGTTGCCGTGCGGGGGACGTTCTCGGGCCGACAGGACGGTGAGGACGTCGCCTTCGCCTTTGCGGACTTCCACGAGTTCGAGGACGGGACGATCGCGCGGCGCTACTCGTTTACGGATCGTGACGAGGTGTAGGGAGCGGAATCTATCCTCGCCGCCGAGACGGTGCCAAGAACCGAAGGAGCGATCGCCACGTCGGAGCCGACTGTCGACTGTCGCACAGCGTTGTTTCCTCGGTGTCGCCGTCTCGAACTCGAGTCTCTGCTCACACCGATGACGGGAGTTTACACACCCTCCCCAGCCGATTCGCTCACGGGCTATCAGCCCGTTCGCTCATCCCTCACACGACGTTGTCGATCGGTTCTCGCTGTCGCTCGAACCTGATCGACAGCGCGCGCCACCGCAAGAATCCTCGTAAAGCTCTCTGAACCGCTCGAAACGGAGCGAACCGTCAGAACCCGTCGAGGCGAGTCTGCCCGCCCTCGCTCCCGTCGACGTCCGCGAGCTCCGCCGCGCGCCGGATGGCGTCCGCGAACGTCTCCTCCTGGCTGCGGTCGTACAGCGTCGCCGCGGGGTGGACGCAGATCAGCAATCGGCGCGGCGTCCCCTCGATGCGGACCTCCTCGACGGAGCCGGCCTCCTTCGTCACCGCCACCGATCGCTCGAGCAGGTGTTCGCTCGGCACCTTTCCGAGGGTGACGATCACGTCCGGGTCGAGCAGATCGATCTCCGTCTCGAGGTACCCCCGGCAGTTCTCGAGTTCCTCCGTCGTCGGGTCGCGGTTCTCGGGGGGACGACAGCGCACGCAGTTAGTGATCCGGACGGTGTCGCGATCCAGCCCGACCGTTCGCAGCTGTTCATCGAGCACGGAGCCGCTCCGGCCGACGAACGGCTCGCCCTGCTCGTCTTCCCGCGCGCCGGGGCCCTCGCCGACGAACACCACGTCGGCGTCCTCGGGCCCGGTCCCGTTGACGATCCGGCTCCGCGACTCGACGAGTTTCGGACACCGGGTACACTCCCTGACGCAGAGATCCTCCATCGTTCCCATGGCCGTCCCTCAGACGGCTTCCTACTACGCTTTTCGGGTCGCAGCTGCCGGTCGACGATCGAGGATCGACGGCCGGTAGCTGACAGGCCCCTCACTCGCCGAGCGCCCCACTCACTCGCCGAGTGCAAGCGACTCCGCGTACGCGTCAGCCGCTCGAGCGGCCTGCCGGGCGACCCGGATCGGCTCCGGGCGCCCGCCTTCGGGGGTAAAGCCGCGGACGACCTCCGCAGCTGCGGACGGCTCGAGGCCGACGCTGCGGACGTAGACCGTCTCCTCGTTGACTTCGACCGCCCGTCGCTCCGGGAGCCGCCGGTAGCGCTCGAGGCGCTCCTCGAGCGCCGTTCCGGAGAAGGCGTCCTCAAGGCCGGCCTCAAGCCCCTTGCTCTCCTCGAAGGTAACCGCGAGGACCGGGCGCTGGGCGCGTTCGTGTACTGTCGAAAGATCGAGAACGTTGTACCAGGCGGGCGCGACGGCGCCGAGCAGCACGTACCGAACATCGGGGCGACCGAGGTCGTCGACGAGCCGGCCGACGGCGTCGGTCGCGTCGGTGTCACCCACGGTACAGCTGCGGTAGCCGACGCCGTCCAGAACGCGGTCGGCCCGGACGACGGCGCCGGCTACTGTGCTTCGGCCTCCCTCGCGGGAGGCGTCCGAACTGCCGCGGAACGACTCGGCGACGCCGAGCGCCCGCGTCCCCGCCTTCATTCGGCGTCGTCTTTGATCTCCTCGAGCCGATCGAGCAGCTCGTCGCTCGAGGCGCCGTTCTCGAACTCGATCGAGCCGTGGTGATGGTTCTGTTCCGACTGGACGGCGTCGTCATCATCAAAATCGGCGTTGACCTCCTGCTGTTCGGACTCGTCGTAGCTCCCGAATCCCATACACTATACACTTGGAGAGCGGAACTGAAAAGTTTCGTGGTGGCCCACCTTCAATCACCTTAAACATCGCCTGACCGTGCCGACGGCCGTCCTCGCGGATCGTATCCGTAACCTCGACGTTACGATCGCTCCGACGGTATCGATGCCACCGACGTCCGCGAGTCCGGCAGTACCGTTTTGCCGTCGGCAACCGACGGGTCCCGTATGGAGGTTCACCACGTCACCGAGGCCGCCGAGACGTTCACCTGCAACGCCTACCTCGTCGAGGGCGAGCGAACGACGCTGGTCGACGCCGGTTCGTGGGAGGGCGTCGTCGACGAGATCCGCGAGCACACCGACGACCTCGACGCCGTCGCGATGACCCACCAGCACGGCGACCACGTCGAGCAGCTCGAGGCCGTCTGCGACGCCTTCGATCCCGAGGTGTACGCCTACGATCACCACCCGACGCGAACTGAATCGATCGAGGACGGCGACACGGTGCGGATCGGCGACGAGGAGTTCGACGTCGTCTACACGCCCGGCCACTCGGACGACCACGTCTCGTTTATCTCCGAGACGACGCTGTTCTCGGGCGACGTGGTCGTCCACGACGACGGCGCCTTCGACTACGGCAGCTTCGGCCGCACCGACATGGCCGGCCAGTCCCGCGAGCGGCTCATCGAGAGCATCGAGGACCTGCTCGAGCGAATGCCGGAGGGTGTCGAGCACATGTACGCGGGCCACGGCGGGGTCTTCCACGGCGACGTGCGCGACGTCGTCGAGACGGCTCTCGAGCGGGCGGAGAAACGGGAGCCGAAGTATCCCGACGAGTAGCGGTCGCTCCTGCGGATACGAGGTACCGATTCCCGAACGTCAGGGTTTCCAGACGGCAGTTACCACGTCGTCCTCCCGCTCGAGCGTCTCGTGTGCGTAGCCGCGCTCCTCGAGCTTCGGAAAGAGAAACTGCGGGACGCGGTCGTTTCGCTGGACGAGCACCGTCTCGTCGGGCAGCTCGGCGAGTCGCTCGAGGGTCCGCTGGAGCGGTTCGGGCGGACCGAGCGAACGGACGTCGAGGTGGTCGGTCGGCCGATCGGTCGGGGCGTCGGTTCGGTCGAGGACGTCGACGCGTGACTCCATGTTCGAACGGTCGTGCCGAACGACCCAGACGTTCCTGCCGAACGGGTTCGGGCGAACGGCGAGGGCCGTCCGCAGGCCCCAGTCAGCCCCCATCAGCCGCTTCGTTTCGGGAACGTCGCCTCGAACTTCTCGGGTGCGACCCGCTCGACGGCGTAGCCGTCCGGATCGAACGAGTCGACCTCCGCCTGGAACTCGTAGAACAGCGGCTTCGGCTCGTGGTCGTTGACGATCGTGAGCGATTCGCCTGCCTCGAGGTCCTCGAAGGCCTCGTGGATCATCGGGTGGCGCTCCGACGGCGGCACCTCCCTGACGTCGAGTCGTGACATACGCGTCGAGATCCGGTCGCCGTCAGTATCGGTGTTCGTCCGAACCTGTTCGGGAGAGGTCGAAGACGGCGTTCGAAGCGACGATCGCGCCCTCGAGTCGAGCCGCCCGCTCAGGGACGTTCGATCAGCACGTGCCACTCGTTCTCGCCGACCCGCTCGGTCTCGAACGACAGCCCGCGTTCCTCGAGCACCTCGTACAGCGGCACCGGTTCGAACCCCGCGATCAGTCGCACGCGTTCGTCGTCCTCGAGTGCGTCCAGCGCGGCGGTGATCTTCCCGAACGGCGGGCCGTCGATCTCGCGGACGTCGAGCGTCGTTTCGGTCGTGGTCGTTCCCATGCGCGATCGGTAGGACGGGCCTGCAGGAGGACGTTCGTGCGAACAAGTTCGCCCCACGCTCCGAGTCGCTTCTCCCTCCGGCCGCCCTGCTCGAGCGATTGTCGGCGAGCCGTCCCGCAAGCGCAGGACGTCCGCCGAACCCGTTCGGGAGCAGGGCGACGGACGGTCGGATCGAACGTCGAACCATGAACTCGATTCCGGGCGGGTTACGGACCGATCGAACCCCGCCGATCGCGATCCCGCTCCAGCACTTCCTGGTCGGACTGTGCTTTCTCGTCGTCGGGATCGTCGCGGGGACCGTCCTGTCGGTCGTGTCGGTGCCGGGACTGGCGGCCCTCGCCCAACTGCACCTGCTCCTCGTCGGCTGGATCGCCCTGACGATCATGGGTGCGATGGTGCAGTTCGTCCCCGTCTGGTCCGGCGTGGAACTCTACTCGGAGCGACTCGCGACGGCACAGCTCTGGCTGGTCGCGGGTGGGCTGGCCGGCTTCGCAGTCGTCGCCGCCACCGGAGCGCTCTTCGCCCTTCCGATCGCCGCGGCGGTCCTGCTCGCCGGGGTGTGGCTCTTCGTCTACACGGTCGGTCGAACCCTCGCACGGGCCAGACCGCTCGACCGGACGGAACGACACTTCGCGTTCGCCCTGCTCTGTTTCACCGCGCTCGCCCCGCTCGGCTTCCTCCTCGCGCTCTCGCTCTCGACGGGACCACTCGAGAGTCTGCCCGTTACGCGAGGCGAGCTTCTCCTCGCGCACGCGACCCTCGCGCTCTACGGCGCCGTCCTCGTGACGGTCGCGGGCGCGTTGCCACAGCTCGCGACGATGTTCACCCAGACCGAGTACGTGGCGATCGATCGACGACTCCTCGGCCTCGAGGAACTCGCCCTCTACGGCGGGGTCGCGGCGTTCGCCGTCGGCCGCGGGATCGGCCTCGAGTCGATCGCGCGCCTCGGCGGGCTGGCCGTGCTCGTCGGGGCGGCCGCGCTGGCGCTCGTGATCGCTCGAGCGCTGTTCCGGTCGACGGTTGAGCGAAGTCCCATGACCGCGCGGTACTGGATCGTGGCGGGATCGCTGCTCGTCTGGGCCACCCTCGCCGCGCCGGCGTGGTGGCGCGATCCGACGGGTCAGACAGGGCTGTTCGGCGCACCCGGAACGACCGACCTGCTCGTCCTCGGCGTGTTCGGCTTCGTCGTCGTCGGAACCCTCTATCACGTGATCCCGTTTATCGTCTGGCTCGAGCAGTACAGCGACCGGGTTGGCCTCGAGCCCGTTCCGACGATCGACGACCTCTACTCGAGCCGGCTCGAGCGCGCCGACTTCGGGCTCACGCTCGCCGGCTTCCTCGTCCTCGTCGTCGCCGGATCGCTCTCGCTTCCGGCCTGGCTCGCCGCGGCCGGCGGCGTTCTCGCGAGCGCCGGGTTCGGGCTGTTCGCGGCCAACATGCTGTCGACGCTCCGCCGACACGCTCCCGACGGTGTCGGCGGGGTCGCCCGCGGGCTCCGGAGCGATTCCGAGCCCGACGCTCCCGAGATCGACGGCGTCGGCGACTAGATCGGCAGAAGAGCGTTCGCAGGCGGGCCGACGGCCTCAGTCGGAGAACACCGACTCGAGCGACTCGCCCGCCTCGAGCGCCCGTTCGGCGCGCTCGAGCGAGTCCTCGAGCGCGTCGGCCTGCTGGTGCATCGGGTGAACTCGCACCCGGACGCGGTCGTACTCGTGGCGATCCGCGAGCGCGTTCCACGCGCGGAACGAGCCCGTGACGAGCGCGTCGGCGATCGGACAGAACGCCGTCGTCGGGGTAAACTCCGCCCGGAGCACGCCGGGGTCGTCGGCGTCGACCGCGTACCTGAAACCGGCGTCGGGCTGTCGGCGGTCGAGGTTGAGCCTGGCGAGGTTGTAGCCGAACGTGGCGTCGTACACGCCTCGCTCCTCGAAGAGGTCCCGGGTAAGTCGGTGAAACGCCGTGTGATCCCCGCTCTCGAGGAGCACGTGGCCCTCGAGGAACGGTCCGGGCTCGGGGAGGTGAGCGGGGACGAACTCGTTCCAGCCGTCGAACTCCGCGTTGGCGTCGTCGGATCGGCCGCGCGAGAGCGGGTTCATGCCCGGGCGTACGGACGGCGAATCCCTGGCCGTACTGCCGAACGGGTTCGGCCGTCGGGATTCGATCGAGAACGAAACTGAAGCGGGACTCGCTCGAGGTCGGAACTGGGGAGAACTCGCTCGAGGGTCGAAAACGCCGCAGAGAACCGAGTTAGGCCGCTCGCGGCTCGGTCGCCTTCGGTCGGAGGTTCTTGTAGCCGCACTTGCGGCAGCTGTCGGCGTCTTTCGCGTTGCGTGCGTTACAGCGCATGCAGATCATCTTCTGGAGCGTCCGGTTTTCGGCGGCGTCGAAACTTGGCATGTCGCTCCGTTGGCCCGTCGTCCATATAACCGCTGTGGTCGCGAACCAGTCTCGGACCGAATAATTATGCTTCGGCGACACGAACTGTCGCCCATGTCGGGCTCCGTTCGCGAGTGGTCGATGCTGCCGGAGGAGACCCCACTCCGCGACGCACTGGTGTACGCGCCGTACGGCCTGTACGGCGGGTTCGCCGCGTGGATCGTCGCGGCTGCCGTCCTGCTCACCGTCGGTCAGGCGCTCGCGGGTTCGCCGCTCGCGCTCGCGCTGGTCGCGGTACTCGTCGGCGGTCCGGCCTCGGTCGTCGCGCTGTGGCTGCTCGTCCGTCACGACAGCCTTCCGAAGTGGCTGGACGGGCTGTACCTGACCGACAGGCTCACCCGTCGCGGACTCGCGCTCGCGATCGCCGTCGGCGCCGCGTTCGTCGGCATCGTCGGCTTTCTCTGGCCACGGGGGACGGTACTGCTCGTCTTCCTCGGGACGTTCGTGCTGGCGACGGTCTCGAGTTCGGCCGAGACGACGGTCGCGTTCGACCCGAGCGCCCGGCGGGTCGTCGTGCGAAACGACCGGCGTCGGGACAGCGGGGCGACGAAACGGATCGACCTCGCGAACGTCACGGCTACCTACCGCCTTCCGCTCGGACCGCTCGGCCTGTACGTCTGTCGGCGCGTGGGGGCGAATCCGATCCTCGTTCCCGTCCCCGAACGTCACCGCCCGTCGTTCGAGCGAGCGCTCGAGGAGGGCTCCAAGACGGGCCCGAGCGCGGAGCCCAGGACCCCGAGTACGACGCGGCCGATGCGGATCATGCTCGTCGTCGTCGCCGTGAAGTTCCTCGCGGTCGGACTCGCGCTCGGCTATCTCGCCTCCGGTAACACCGAGGGGGCGGACGGGATCCTGTTCGCGCTCCCGCTGTTGCTCGGCGGCGTCTCGCTCGGCTACGCGTGTTACGAGTCGTGGCTGGCGCGCCGCGAGCGAACCGACGAAGCGGCCGGCTAACGATCGCTCCGCGCTACGCCGACTCCTCGTCCTCGTCGGCCAGGTAGTCCTCCTGGACCGCGACGACCTCGCTCGAGTCCGCACACTCGCCGTACCGACGCAGGGGCTCCTCGTTCAGCGTCAGAAAGGTCTCGCCCCAGCGGAACGGCTCGAGCAGCGCCTCGGCGCGCTCCCGGTCGCCGAGAATACAGCAGGCGGCCGCGAGCGCCTCGACGGTCGTCAGCCGGAACGGCCGGCCGTAGTTGACCGGGTTCGCGGCCACGAGGAAGGGCAGCGCGCGGTGGACGCCGTTCATCCGAAAGGCGGCCTCCTCGGCGGACTCCCAGGAGCAGTCGAGGGCGACCAGCGTCCCCAGCGCCTCGTCGGCGTCGGCCGGCGAGAGCGCCTGCTCGGCGTGGGGGTTGAGCACGACGCCGTAGGGCACCTGCCGCATGTTACGGTAGAGCGTCGCTTCGTCGAACTGCTCGAGCCGGCGCGCGGTGCACTTCTTCGGGTCGTCGTCGCCCTCGTAGTAGACGTGACAGTCCACGGTCGACGCGAGGTAGGGGCGCCGTCGAGAAAAGCCGGTCGATGCGTCCACGACAACTCAGTTCGCCGTCGTGCCCCGCTTCGATCGCCCGTGTAACCGAAGGTACTCGAACCCGCCGACGACCAGCGCGAGCGCGAAGGGAACGAACCAGAGCACCGCGTAGGTGATCATCGGTGACGGCGAGGCTCCGATGTGGACGGTCTCCTGGACGTAGTGCCACGTCCGAAGGGTCGCGAGCGCGAACCCGACCGCGACGACCGCCGCGGGCAACCGCAGCCGAAAGCGAGCGAACGCCAGCGTCGGACCCACACCGAGCGCGACGAGACCGATCACCGCGAACGCGAGCATGGCGTACTCGGCCGGCTGTGCGGCGAACAGCTCGGTGGCGATCCCGGAGACGCCGTCGCCGGCCGCCTCGGCGACGAGAACTACCGCGAGGAGGTGACCCACTCCGACCGCGAGACTCGCGAGGAGCGCCCGCCTCGAGACGGACTCGGTCACTCGCTCTCGGTTCCGAACAACATACTCGAGCGCGATTAGCACGATCCCGCCGACGCAGGCGAACGCGAGCGCATGGACGACTGCGCCGAAGGTGAGAAAGTGCGGGCCGAGTCCGAGGTCGCCGAGGTGAGGAACGAGCGCGAGGACCGCCAGCGAGACGGGGACGGCGATCCACGTCCCGGCCCGCACCGCGAGCGCGGCCGCCAGCGCGAGCCCGCCCACGGAGACGAAAAGTAGGGTTCCGGTCGGCGCCGCCGGCGCGGGTTCGTAGCCGAGCGCGACGAGGTACGCGAGCACGGCGAACGGGAGGAGCGCGAACCAGACGTAATGTGTCCGCATGTGACAGTCGTACTATAGGAATTGTCAAAACAGTATCGGCAGTTCCGTTCTGGTACCGTTTTACCGTCCTCGAGTCCGACCGTTCACTCTTCGTGGATCGCCTCGCCGCGATTGAGCCGCGCGGCGATCGTAAACGTCTGCTCGGTCTCGCGTCTGGTCGGGAAGTGCGCGGCCATGTACCGCGCCGTCGCGATCAGCGGTACCCGACGGCGAACCTCGAGGTCGGCGCTCTCCTCGCTCTCCTCGCTCGCGTGATCCTCGGCGAGGTCGAACTGCCGGAACGCGGCCTCGAGGTTCTGGATCGTGTGGAAACCCGCGTCCTCACGCAGGAGCCCGCGTCCGAGGGTCCGCTTCAGCTCCCCGGGGTCGCCCCCGCAGTCGAGGAACTCGCCGACGAGCCGTCCCGCCTCGTTGACCTCGCCCTCGACGTCGAACGTCTCGAGCAGCTCCTCGAGGACCTCCTCGGGTTCCCTCCCGGTGTCGTTGGCGCCCGGTTCTGGGATCGGCGCTGGCGGCGTGTTGAGGAACCGATCGAGGTAGACGCTCATCGCGGCGTCGAAGACGCCTCTATAGAGTTCGACGGCGTCGGTCCGACGGGTCGCCCCGTGGACCGCGTTCGCGTAGGTGAACGTGTGGTGGACCGTGTTCCAGTCGGAGAACTCGTTTGCGGTGCCGAACTGCGCGACCCGCGTCGCGGCCGCGTGTGCGACCTCGCTCGCGAGGGCCTCGCTCGTCGCACCCTCTCGAACGGCGTCCGCCAGCGCGTCGACGATCGCCTCGGGGTCATCCGCGAGCAGCGTCTCTCGGAGGTCGGCCGGCGGCTCCCTGCCCGCGTTCGCGTCCTCGGTGACCAGCGCCTCGAGCCCGCTCGTCTCGGTGATGTCGCCCCCGTAGACGTCCTCGAGCAGGGCGACGAGGTCGACGGGCCGGCGCCACGAGGATCGCTCGTCGCTTCGCTCGGCCGTCACCAGGGGCTCGACGAGCGCCGCGAGGGCGTCGCCGGCGTGTTCGGGGCCGGCGTGCTCGAGGCTCTCGAAGGCCGTGTTCGCGAAATCCAGCACGTGGCCGGTCGAGAGGTAGGGGTGGTCGGTCGCGGCGGCGAAGACCAGTTCGGCGAGTTCGCCCTCCGAGCGGTCGGCGGCGACGGCGGTTCGCAGACACCGCTCGG
>NZ_JBLRWX010000002.1:95835-98514 GCF_047921035.1 Natronococcus sp. | reverse complement strand
TTGGCGAACCGTCCGCGCCATTTACGGACGGTTTTCCGTGTACACTGGAGCTGTCGTGCGATCTCGGTGTTGTTGAGGCCAACAGCGGCAAGGAGAACAATCCGCGCACGGAACACGTCTCGTTGGGGGCTGGTCGCTTTGCGAGTGACCGCTTCAAGATCGGCTCGATCTTGAGCGGTCAGCGTGATTCTGACTGGGTTGGGGCCTGGAGACACGTTCTTCCCTCATTGGCAAGTGGTGACTCTACGACGGGAGACGAGAAAACAGCTCAAGACCTATCCGGGTACGAACTTCCCGGATGGTCCACTAGTGTTCGCCCACTTCCGCTCTGAGAGGACGGGAGACGGTCGAGGCAACCAGCAATCGTGAGCGAGATGCCTGCTGTGGTAGTGAGAAACGTTCGTCGAGAGGGCACAATTCTTGTTGATTATTTATCTAATAAGTGTCTTTTGCTGAACTAGTTCCAACTAGAAACCCGACTCAATGTGTGGGCACTCTGTACGTAACGGCTGCCTCTCCTGAGTATAGTTGCGCTTGAGAGGAACAGCCGTTACGTAGAGAGTGCGTATGGAACGTCCGGCGTTGTGTCTGCACCCCATCCGACCACCGCCGGGTGGGGCTGAAAGGGGCTGGGGCGCTGAGCGGACGCGAAGCGTCCGCGATGCTCGGGAGAGCGAAGCTCTCCCGTTGCTCGGGGAGCGAGGCGAAGTAAGCACCGACCGAGTGGAGCGAGGGAAGGCGCGCAGCGAGCCGCAGCCCTCGAGCGGACCAGGGGCTTTCGCGGTAATATTCACAGGAGCAGGTCCTGCTCACACGAACACATGGGGTCGCCACGTCCTCCCCAGCCGATTCACTCGGTCGCGTCGCTCCCTCGTTCATCCCTCGCGCAGTATTATCGCCCGCCCTCACTGACGTTCGACCGGTCGACAGCGCGCGCCACCGCAGGAAGAACGGTCAGACCGAACTGATACGTAGTCCGCCTCTATTGAACGCGAGTTTCGCTCGAGATTCCGAATACCAAACTCGTGCGACGACCCCTGTCAGACGCTGCCACCCGGGGTTCATCGGATCGCGACTCGTCCAATAGGGTATGCCAGTCGACCTCGAGTGCGACGCCTGCGGTCACCGACACACGATTCCGGAGCGCCCCGACGACCCCGAAGGCGGCGGAACGGTCTGTCCCGCCTGCGGCGCGAAGCCCTTCACCGTTCGCCGGGAGGGGATCGCGTGGCACCCCAGCGGCTGAGCGCCCCGTTTCCGATCGGCCCGACGTAGAACGTGCGACGAGGAGTCGCGGCTGCTGACTGTCCCCCAATTATTATATACTCGTCAACCAGCTATTCAGATGTGGTTTACGAGACTGGAAACCAGACGGTCGACGACGCCCTCGAGCGGGTGCTGGCCGGCGAACGGCTCGATCGCACCGACGGCCTCGCGCTGATCGCCCAGCCGGTCGAGCCCCTCGCGGAAGCCGGCGCGGCGGTTCGGGATCGCTTCGGCGACGGCACCGTCGACGCCTGCTCGATCGTCAACGCGAAGGCGGGCAACTGCGCCGAGGACTGCGGCTTTTGCGCGCAGTCGGTCCACTTCGACACCGGCATCGACACCTACGACTTCCTCGGCCCCGAGAAGATCCTCGAGGCCGCGAAACGAGCCGAGCTCGACGGCGCCCAGCGCTTCGGGATCGTCGTCGCCGAGAAGGGTGTCTCGCGGAAACACCGCCCCGAGGAGTGGGCCGAGGTCCTCGAGTCGATTCGGCTCGTCCGCGAGGAGTGCGACCTCGAGATCGACGCCTCCCTCGGAATACTCACCGAACGGGAGGCCGCGATCCTCGCCGAGGAGGGGATCAACCACTACAACCACAACATCGAGACCTCGCCGCGGTACTTCCCCGAGATCGTCGACACGCACAGCTTCGAGGACCGGGTGGAGACCCTCGAGATCGCCAAGGCGGCCGGGATGGACCTCTGTGCGGGCGTCATCCTCGGGATGGGCGAGACCCCGACCGACCGGGTCGAGGCCGCCGTCGCCCTCCAGGAGATCGGAATCTCCTCGCTCCCGGTGAACGTGCTCAACCCCGTCGAGGGGACGCCCCTCGCCGAGCGGGGCGTCGAGATCACGACCGAGGAGATCGTCAAGACCGTGGCGGTGTACAAGCTGCTCCACCCCGACTCGCGGGTGCGCCTGACCGGCGGCCGCGAAGTCAACCTCGCGCCCGAAGAGCAGCATCTGCCCCTCGAGGCGGGCGCCGACGGCCTGCTGACGGGCGACTACCTCACCACGGCGGGCCAGTCCCCCGGCGAGGACATCGAGATCGTCGAACGGGCCGGCCTCGAGCCCAACCGCGAGGTAAACGAGTTCGACCCCGAGGCGGTCAAGGCCCGCCACGACGGGTCGGCGGCCTCGACGAGCAACGAGGGCGCGGGCGACTCGAGCCCGAACGCGGGTGTCGAACCAAGCGACGACTGACGACAAGCGAACCAACGAGAACACACTCATGGAGGAAACGACGTTTGCGGTACTCGGCACCGGCGGCATCGGACGACGAACGCTCGAAGTGAGCCAGCACAAGGAGGGGCTCACGCCCGTCGCAGCCTGCGATCGCCACGGCACGGCGATCGACTTCGACGGTCTGGACGTCGACGAACTGCTGGCGGCGACGGAGGGCAACATCGACAG
>NZ_JBLRWX010000002.1:65657-95825 GCF_047921035.1 Natronococcus sp. | reverse complement strand
AGCGATCCCGGCGACGTCGCGACGGACGGCGGCGCGGCGACCGCCGACGGCGAGGGCGTCAAACAACACGGGGAGAACAGGGGAGTCGTCGCCTCCGAACAGGCCCGTCCCAGCGACGACCCCATCCAGGACGTCATCGATCGCGGCGACGGGATCGACGCAGTCTTGCTGGCGCTGCCGAACTACGAACACGACTTCATCCCCCGCGTCGCGGACCGGTTCCTCGAGGGCGGCTACGGCGGCGTGATGGTCGACGTCCTCAAGCGCTCCCGGGTGATCGGCATGCTCGACGATCGGAAGGAAGCCTTCGAGGAGGCGGGGATCACCTTCGTCTGTGGTGCCGGCGCGACCCCGGGGCTGCTGACGGGCGCGGCCGCCCTGGCGGCCCAGTCGTTCGTCGAGATCGAAGAAGTGGAGATCTGGTGGGGCGTCGGCCTCGAGTCGGGGTACGAGGACAACCGCGGCACCGTCCGCGAGGACATCGCCCATCTGCCCGGCTACGACATCGAGACCGCTCGCGACCTCTCCGCCGAGGAGATCGAGGCGATCGTCGACGACCACGACGGCATCATCGAGTTCGAGGACATGGAGCACGCCGACGACGTGTTGCTCGAGCGCGCGGGCGTCTGTGACGCCGCGGACGTCACGGTCGGCGGGCTCCTCGACGTTCGCAGCGACGAGAAGCCGACAACGACGACCGTCTCCGTGACCGGAACAACCTTCGACGGCGAGCGGGGGACGAACACCTTCCAGCTCGACGATGCGACGAGCATGGAAGCGAACGTCAACGGCCCCGCGCTCGGCTACCTGCGAGCCGGCGTTCGTCGGAACCGGGCCGGCGAGTACGGCGTCGTCGGGCCGGCGGAGCTGATGCCCCGGTTTTAGCGACTCGAGCGAACCCCGCGGTCGCCTCGACGCGAACCGTGACAGTGAAAACATGCGGCAGACTCCCTTTACTCGAATGGAAGACCGCGGGTTCGACCTCGAGGGTCGGCTCGACGCGCTCGTCGAGCACGACCTGAAACGATCGCTCGCGCCCGCCGATCGGGTCGCGGAGCGGGGGTACTTCGCGTCGCCGTCGGGAGGCGAGCTCCCGGTGCTCGACTCCGAGGAGGCGCTCGTGTTTGCCTCGAACAACTACCTCGGGCTGACCGCCGACAAGCGCGTCCAGAACGCCGCGCGCCAGGCCGGGGCGACCGTCGGCACGGGCGCCGGCGCGAGCCGACTCGTCACCGGCGACACGCTGGTCCACCAGGACCTCGAGCGGCTGCTCGCCGAGACCAAGGGCACCGACCGCGCGCTCGCCTTCTCGTCGGGCTACGCCGCCAACGTCGGGACGATCACCGCCCTCGAGCCGGACGTGATCTTCTCCGACGAGCGCAACCACGCCAGCATCGTCGACGGCTGTCGCCTCTCGGGGGCCGAGACGGTCGTCTACGACCACTGCGACGCCGCGAGCCTCCGGGTCGAGCTGGCCGCGCGAGCCGATCGACCGGGCGCCGCCGACGAGTCGTGGCTGATCGTCACCGATACCGTCTTCAGCATGGACGGCACCGTCGCCCCGCTCGAGTCGATCTGCGACGTCGCCGAGGAGTTCGGCGCGTGGGTGATGGTCGACGAGGCCCACGCGACGGGGCTGTACGCCGACGGCGGTGGGATCGTCCAGGCCGAGGGGCTCGAGGATCGGGTCCACGTCCAGCTCGGAACGCTCTCGAAGGCGCTGGCGAGCCAGGGTGGGTACGTCGCCGGCAGCGACGCCCTCGTCGAACTGCTGGTCAACGAGGCCCGCCCGTTCGTCTTCTCGACGGGACTGACGCCGATGGCGGCCGCGGCCGCAAGCGAGGCCCTCCACCTCGCCCGGCACAGCGACGCCCGCGAACGGCTCTGGGAGAACGTCGCCCACCTCCGGGACGGGTTCGAGTCGATGGGGTTCGAGGTGCCCGGCGAGTCCCAGATCCTGCCGATCGTGGTCGGCGACCGCGAGGACGCGCTGGCCCTCGAGGCCGGGATCCGGGACCGGAACGTGATCGCGCCGGCGATCCGACCGCCGACGGTCCCCGAGGGGACCTGCCGGCTCCGCGTCGCGCCAACTGCGGCCCACGACAGGAACGACGTCGTCGCCTGCCTCGAGGCGTTCCAGGCGGCCGGGACGGAGGTCGGACTCCTGTGACGACGGTCGCCGTCGTCGGCACCGACACCGGGGTCGGCAAGACCGTCGTCACGGCCGGACTCACCCGCGAGTTTCGAGACCGCGGCGTCGACGCCCGCGCGATCAAACCCGCACAGACGGGGCACCCGCCGGACGACGACGCGGCGTTCGTCGCCGACGCCTGCGGAACCGACGAGGCGGCGACCTGCCTGCGCTACCTCGAGGAGCCCCTGGCCCCCCGGATCGCGGCCGAACGGGCGGGCGACCCCCTCAAGTACGAGCCGCTGCTGGCCGACTGTCGTCGGGAATGCGATCGGGCGCCCGTCGCACTCCTCGAGGGGGTCGGCGGCCTCCGGGTTCCGCTGGCGGGCGACCGCGAGGTGATCGACCTGGTCGCCGACCTCGCCCCCGTCGCGGTCGTCGTCACGCGGTCGGGACTGGGCACGCTGAACCACACCGCGCTCACCGTCGACGCGCTCGAGCGACGCGGGGTCGACGTCCGCGGAATCGTCTGCAACGAGTACGATGGGGCGTCCGTCGCCGAGCGGACGAATCCCGGGGAGCTCGAGCGCATGACCGACCGCCCCGTCGAGACGGTGCCGCCGCTTCGAGGGTCGGATCCAGCGGCGCTCGCGGAGGGCGTTCGCGACGCGCTCCCGCGGTCGTTCTCCGCTCGACTCGTCGAAAAAGCGTAGCTACCGGTTACGGCGTCGGTGCAGGTCGGTCGCCTTCCAGAACGGCGTCGTCGGTTCCCACCGCCGAGTCGGTCGTCGCCTCCACGAGCTGGGAGACGATCGCCGACTTCCGGTGGTTGACCTCGAGGTGGATCCGGAGATCCGTGCGTTCCTCGTAGCCGTTCGTGCAAAGCGGACAGTCGTAGTCGGTCATTGATCCACACTCACCAAGAGTGGGTGTCCACAGCGACCGTCGTAATAGTGTCGGTGGGTCTATAACTAGACATGTCGGCGGACGGATAACGGTCGCAGTTACATGAAATCCGAGAGACCGGACTGGTCGTCGTCGGCTTCCGCGGGCTCGTCGGCCGGCTGCTCCGAAGGCGATCCCTCGTCGGCGTCGCCCGCCTCGGCGACGGCCTCGAGCGACTGCTGGTCGTTTTCGTCTTCTTCGCCGTCTCCGTCGTCGTCACCGATCTCGAGGTCGTCGCTCGAGGCGTTCCCGAAGAAGGCGCCGCCGGAGTGTTCGACCGCCTGCTGCTCGCGGCGTCCCTCGGCGTCTTCGACGATCGACTCGACCTTGTTGGTCGTCTTCCCGCTGCCGGTAATAAACGAGACCTCGCCCTCGTCGAGTTCGTACGTGGCGGCCATCCGCACCGTTAGCTCGCGGTTCTTGCAGTGGTGGGTCATCGCCGAGAGGAACGGGAGGATCTCTCGGCGGGCCGTCGCGACGCTGGTTCCCTCGCGCTCGGCGATGCGTTCGGCGATGGCGTCGCGGGTGTTCCGGGTTCCCTTCGTGCGGCCGAGTTTCGACCAGTAGCTCGGGGGACCGTAGCGGGTCCAGCCGCCCTTCGATCCCTGACGGGAGGCGGCGACCCCCGCGGTCATGTTGTCGGTCGCGTACCGCCAGAACGAGTAGTCCTGCGTGGCCCGAACCCGGCCGAGCCAGCGATCGGCGTTCGAGAGGAACCCGTAGGCGTCGGCCAGCTCCTCGCCCGAGTAGTCCTTCGGGACGTTGTCCTCGATCCAGTTCAGCAGGTCGTCGGGCGTCTCGTCGACGTCGTAGGAGGCGTACAGCGCCCCCTGGGCGTCCTCCTCCTTGATCAGCGCGTCCAGGAAGTCGAAGATACCCTCCGTCGTATCGCGCTCGCTCGTCACGACGTCCTCGACGGTCAGCCGTTCGGCCTCCTCGGCGACCGCCTGAAGGTCGTTGACCGCCGATCGCAGGTCGCCGCTGGTCGATTCGGCGATCTTCTCGAGTGCTTCCTCCTCGAACTCGACGCCCTCGCGACGGCAGATGTCCCGCAACACGGGGACGATCGATCGCTTGGAGACGTCGCGGAACTCGATCGTCTCGCAGGCGTTGCGCAGCGACTGGCTCATGTCGTAGAACTCGTTGGCCACGAGGACGATCGGTTGGTTCGCGCTCTTGACGACCCGCGTCACCTCTCGGGAGCCGCCGTAGTCGGCGTTGCCGTGGAAGTTGTCCGCCTCGTCTAAGATCACGAGCCGACGGCCCGACCCGCCCGCGGTGAGGGTGCCGCTCTTTGCGGCCTCGCCCGCGACGCGCTCGATCACGTCGGCGCCGCGGCTGTCGCTGGCGTTGAGTTCCATCACCGGCCAGTCCATGTCGTTGGCCAGCGCGTGAGCCGCCGAGGTCTTGCCGACGCCGGGGCTGCCGTGGACGATCACCGCCTTCCGGTGGTCGTCCCAGCTCTCGGCCCACTCCTTCAGCTGGTCCCGGGCCTTGTTGTTGCCGCGCACCTCCGACAGGGTCGTCGGCCGGTACGTCTCGGTCCAGTCGCTCATTAGGACGTGGTTGGGGTGAGCCGCGTTTAGTGGTTGCGGAGCGTCACTCCTCTCCAACCGTCTTCAGGTCGAGGCGGGACGTGACGTCCTCGTACGCATCGTCGCTCGAGACGATGGTATCGCCGTTCGATTCGACGAGGTGGAGCGCATCGAACGGTGTGAACCCGTGGTCTTCCACGTACGTCGCCGCCGTAACAACCGTCTCCACGTCACCGCGTACCTCGACGAGGGTGGCGGCGTTCGAAACGACGCGATCGGTATCACGTTCCTCCCGGTAGGCCACCATCAGGAGTTCGATAAGCGTGAACTGCGACGTCCATAACTCGTCACGGCGCTCTCGATACACCGACTCGGCGGCCTCTCCGAGCCAGTCATCGTCTTTGATGAGCGCGAGGAGAAAATCGGTTTCCGCGTACATTTACCGGCCCGCTTCGTCGAGTGCAGTCTCTCGTGCTTCTTCGCGAAGCTCGTCGGTCGACTTGTCGATATCCGCGAACTCGTCTCTAAGCGCCTCGAGCGGGTCGTCGGCGACCGGGATCAATTTGATCCCGTCGGGGAGCTGAACGACGTGATATCGGTCCCCGTATCGCTCTCGAACCTCCTTCGGGAGCGTGAGACGACCGCGGTCGTCCAGCGCGACGTCTGACATATTTCGGTGTATGGTGGGCAAAAGTAAAAATGTTCCCCGATATATGAGGATACCCACTCCGCGTCCACTGGCCGGAATTCGTTACCGAGTGCTTCGAGCGGATCGTCGGCGATCGGAACCAGCGCAACTCTGCCGGGAAACTGGACGATGGAGTAGCGCTCTCGCACGGCCTCCGCAAGTATGAGTATACTTGGTCTCGCGAATCGATCCCCGATTGCCGAGGACATCGGTCGGAATCGCGGACGGATTCGAACGCCACCGAAGATCGGAACCGGCCGGCGGAGCCGCTAACTGCCTCGAGCCCCAACTCGATCCATGAACGTCGCGATCGTCACCGTCGGCGACGAGCTGCTGGCGGGGACGACCACGAACACCAACGCCGCGTGGTTAGCCGAGCAGCTCACCGAACGGGGCGCAACCGTCGAGCGCATCCTGACGATCCCCGACGACCGCGAACTCATCGCCGACACCGTCGCCGACTGGAGCGACGCGTTCGACGCCGTGCTCGTCACCGGCGGGCTCGGCGGGACCCCCGACGACGTCACGCTCGAGGCCGTCGCCGAGGGGCTCGGCCGCGAGATGGTCGTCCGCGAGGAGATCTACGAGCGGCTGGTCGAGAAAGCCCGGCAGTTCCGCGAGGAGAACCCGGATCTCGTCGCGGAGTACGACCTCGAGATCGACCTCGAGGCCGCGGCCTCGCTCCCGGCCGGGGCGGTACCGATCGTCGTCGAGGAGGCGTGGGCGCCGGGCTGTACGGTCGAGAACGTCTCCGTCTTCGCGGGCATTCCCGAGGAGATGCGGGCGATGTTCCGCGAGGTCGCCGGGGAGTTCGTCGGCGAGGCGCGCTCTCGGACGGTCTACACGCCGGCCCCGGAGGGATCGCTGACGGCCGTCCTCGAGGGAGTGACCGACGAGTTCGACGTCGCCGTCGGCAGCTACCCCCGCGGGGAGGACCGACCGGGTCGGATCCGCCTCTCGGGATCCGATTCGGAGACCCTCGAGGCCGCCGCGGCCTGGATCGACGCGCGGATCGAGACGGTCGATCCCGAGGTGTCCGAGCCGTCGGACTGACCGCCGTCCCGCCGGTGGCCGCCGGTTTCCGGGCGCCGACTCCGGTAGCTACTTGGGTCGACCGGACGACCGTCGCGTATGGGCGGCCGTGGACCCAAGCGAGAGCTCGCCGAGAAGATCGCCGGAGAGATCACGCTGAGCGACGATCCGGGGGCGACGCTGCGCAAGTGGCGGACCGACTTCGGCGTCTCCCAGACGGATCTGGCCAACGAACTCGAGGTCTCCTCCTCGGTAATTTCGGACTACGAGAGCGGGCGCCGGGAGAGCCCCGGGATCGGCGTCGTCGGTCGACTCGTCGAGGGGCTGCTCGCGATCGACGAACGCCGCGGCGGCGACCGAATCCGCCAGTACGGACGCGTACTCTCGGCGGGCTTCGAGAGCGACGTCGTCTACGACCTTCGGGAGTACGCGACCTCGAAACCGCTCGTCCAGCTGTACGACGAGATCGGCGCGACCGAAGTCGCCGCCGGCAGCACGGACCGGGTCAGCGGCCACACCGTCATCGACAGCATCGGGGCGATCACCCGTCTCTCGAGCGAGGAGTTCTTCCGGCTGTACGGCCAGAGCACGAATCGCGTGCTGGTCTTTACCGGCGTCACCCGAGGCGAGGCCGTCGCCGTCGCGCTGCGGGTCGTCAACCCGACCCCGAACGCTGTCGTCCTCCACGGCATCGAGGAGGAGGACCTCTGGGAGCACGCCGCCGACCTCGCCCGGATCGACGGCTACTCGCTGGCCGTGACGACCGAACCGCTCGAGGAACTGCTCGATCACCTCGTCACGCTCGAGTAAGGGATGTCGGAGACACCGGCCCGTCGAAAGGATCTATGGACGGGGGCGCTGACCGCCGTCTTCCTCGCGACGCTCGTCGTCGTCTACGTCGTCGACGAGCCGGAACTGTGGCTCGTCTGGGCGGTACTGACCGTCGTGGTCTCCGGAGCCGCGATGGTGCTTTTCAACCGGGAGACGCCGCAGGAACCCTGATCAGGCGATCTGGTTCTCGTACTCGTCGGCCGACAGCAGCGCCTCGAGTTCGGTCTCGTCGGCGCCCTCGATCTCGAGCATCCAGCCCTCGCCGAGCGCGTCCTCGTTGACGAGTTCCGGAGAGTCGAACAGTTCCTCGTTGACCGTGAGGACCTCGCCACCGACCGGTGCATACAGGTCGGAAACGGCCTTGATCGACTCGATGACGCCGAACTCCTCGTCCTGGGCGATCGACTCGCCCTCGTCGGGGAGTTCGACGAAGACGACGTCGCCGAGTTCGTCCTGTGCGAAGTCGGTGATGCCGATGCGGATCCCGTCGTCGGTCGGGAGTGCCCATTCGTGCGATTCGCGGTACCGTCGGTCGTCTGGAACGTCGAAGCTCATAGTTATGCTGTGTCGATGAACGGCGTGGTTTCAACTCTTGCCTTCTTGGATCGGCCGCGAACGACGACCTGCAGCGTCGTTCCCGGATCCGCGTACTCGACCGGGACGTAGCCGAGCCCGATCGGTTGCTCGAGGGTCGGACTCATCGTGCCGCTCGTGACCTCGCCGACGACCCGGCTCTCGGCGTTCGTGATGTCGTAGCCGTGACGCGGGACCCCCCGATCGATCAGCCGGAAGCCGACCAGCTGCTCCTCGACGCCGGCCTCGTTCGCTTCGGCCAGGGCGTCCCGGCCGACGAACTCGGTGTCGAGGTCGACCGCGAAGCCGATCCCTGCCTCGTAGGGGGTCCGGGGGTTCGACTCGAGGTCGAACTCCTGGCCCGCCAGCAGGAGGCCGGCCTCGATCCGGAGCGTGTCGCGGGCGCCGAGCCCGCAGGGCTGACACTCGAGCCGGGACCAGACCGTCTCGGCCTCGGTCCACGGGACGACGAGTTCGAACCCGTCCTCGCCGGTGTAGCCGGTTCGGGCGGTCCAGCACTCGACGCCGGCGACCGTGGCGTACGTCGCCTCGAACCGACCCAGGTCGGTCGGCGAGCCGTCGGCGACGTCCTCGAGCAGATCGGCAGCGTTCGGTCCCTGCAGGGCGAACATCGCGTACTCGTCGGTCTGGTTGTCGACGGTCGCCTCGAGGTCGAACTCGTTGCGGTAGCCGATCCAGCGCTCGTGGGTCGCCTCGTCGGTGCCGGCGTTGGGTACGAAGAGGTAGGTCGGCTGGCCGTCCTCGTCTGGCAGCCGGTAGACGACCGTGTCGTCGATGATCAGGCCCTCCTCGTCGGTGATCGCGGCGTACTGGGCATCGCCGACCTCGAGGCGGCTTACGTCGTTAGTGGTGAGCCGCTGCATCAGCGTCGTGGCGTCCGGGCCGGTGACGTGGATCTGACCCATGTGAGAGACGTCGAAGATCCCGACGTCCTCCCGGACGGCCCGGTGTTCCGTCTGGATCGAGTCGAACTCCACGGGCATATCCCAGCCACCGAACTCCGTAAACTTCGCTCCACGCTCGTCGTGGATCCCACGTAACGGCGGCGTCTGAAGCGGCATAGTCGGCTTCACACTCCGGGGGTAGTAATGTCTTTTCGTCGGTCGTGGTCGTCTCGCACGCGGAGCGCGGTCGCCGACGGTCGAAAAACGGACCGCGACCGAGCGCAGGTCAGCCCTCGTACTCGGTGATCGTCAGCGTGTACTCGCCGCTGCCGCTGTAGGCGTCGACGAGCGCGTGCAGGTCCGCCGCCGTGTCGGGATCCTCGATAACGATCTCCTCGTCGCTGCCCCAGGTGTAGGAGATGTGGTCGTAGTCGCTCGTCGTCGGACAGCTACTGCGCTCGTTCGCGTAGAGGTCGAACGTGGCGTCGCTCGGTCCCTCGAGGTTGACGACGACCCGGCGGGTATCGTCGAACTGCCAGCCGTAGGTCCAGCAGTCGCTGTCCCAGGAACTCGTCAGGGTGTCCGTGACCGAGGTCGTCTCCTCGCCGTCGCCGGGGTCGTCCCCGCCGTCGTCGTCATCGTCGTCATCGCCGTCGTCCGGCTCCTCGTCGGGATCGGTGTTGACGGCGAGATCGGCGTCGACGCGGCCGTCACCCTGCTCGTCCGCCGAGAGGCCCACGTCGACGGCGGTCGCCCGCAGGTGGTCGCGGAGTCCCTCGTTCGAGAGCCCCGGATGAGCCGACAGCGCAAGCCCCGCGACGCCCGCGACGACCGGCGAGGCCATCGACGTCCCCGAGTACTCCTCGTAGTCGTCCCAGTTGACCGTCGAGAGCACGTTCGACCCGGGCGCGGCGAGTTCGATCTCGGGGCCGACGTTCGAGAAGTTCGACAGGGACTCGGTTTCGTCGAGCGAGGAGACGGCCACGACGCTGTCGTAGGCCGCCGGATAGGAGACGCTTCCGCCGAAGTCGTTGCCGGCAGCGGCGACCAGCAGCGACCCCTGTTCTTGGGCGTACTCGCAGGCGTTCGCCATCGTGCTCGAGTAGCCGCCGCCACCGAGGGACATGTTGATGATCTCCGCACCCTGGTCGGCCGACCACTGGACGGCGTCGGCGATGTCCGACAGCGAACCCCCGCCGCTGTCGTCCAGCGCGCGGGCTGACAGCATCGAACAGTCCGAGATACCGGCGTGGCCGGTCCCGTTGTCGGTGCCGCCGGCGGCGATCCCGCCGACGTGGGTGCCGTGATCCTCCCCCTCGCTGACCGGGTAGGGGTCGCTGCCGCTACCGGCGAAGTTCTCGCCGTAGTTCGAAACGCTGCCGTCCACGTTCTCCTCGAGGTTGGGGTGGTCGTACTGGATCCCCTGGTCGACGATCGAGATCGTCACGTCCGAATCGCCGAACGTCGTCTCCCAGGCGCCCTCGCAGTTGACCTGCTGGGGCGCGTACTGCTGGCCGTACCGGGGATCGTTCGGCGTGGCAAACGCCTCGACGGTCGCGTTCTCCTCGGCGTACGCGATATCGCGATCGCCCAGCACGTTCTCCTTGAAGTTCTCCTTCGCCCGCTCGTTTGCGTCTTCGGGGAACTCCACCGCGACGTAGCCGAGCGTCTCGTTAGCGTGGACGATCGCGGCCTCGTTCGGGATCTTCGGTTTGACCGTCCCCTCCGCGTCCGAGACGGAGTCGTCGACGCCGACGAGGATCTCCTCCTTTTTCGGTCCCGGCTCCCGGCCGGGCCTCGCCGTCGCGACTCCGCTCAGACCGAAGACCGCACCCAGTGTGCCCGCTGCTTGCAGTACTCTTCGTCGATCGATGGTGTGAGTGCCATCATTTGCCATGATACGTGCAGTCGGAGCACAAGAGCATATTAAATTCTTATGAAACAGAGTACAATTTATACATAAGAGTTCAACATGAGTGAAGATGCATGAAAGAATGCTTCTAACACTGGTCTGTGAATAACGTTTGATTCTCGAGTTCCTCATCTATCAAAAACAAACTAACGGAAAATTTGTTTTACGTTAGCAATACTTGCCAGCGTCCGTCGGCAGTGGCTCGCTCGTCGGACTCACGAGAACCGCTCGTCACGGAACGTGGTTCACAAGATAGGCGGCAATCTCGATCAAATATTGCCAGTAGAGTTTCTCCTCTCGAGGAGGAACGCACCGGTCCTTCGAGGAACGCCGCCCGACTGTCTACCGCAGCGTTTCGTCACACCTTTTTTCGCGGGGAGGAATTCAACAGCATGTTCGACCGCCTGCGAGCCCGGTTCGGGGCCGGAACTGACGAACCGACGGTCGGCCTCTTCGTCGACGGGCCGAACGTCTTCCGCGAGGAGTTCGACGTCGATCTGGACGACCTGCGAACCGCCGCTGAGGAACTCGGTCGGGTGGGAGTCCTCCGACTCTACCTCGACGAGCACGCGACGCCCGGCCTCATCCAGGCCGCGGAGGCCCGCGGGTTCGAGGTGATCGTCACCAGCGGCGACGTCGACGTCAAACTCGCCGTCGACGCGACGGCTCTGATCGGCGAGGGTGCGATCGACCGACTGGCAATCGCCTCTCGAGACACGGACTTCAAGCCCGTTCTCGAGCACGCGGGCCGAATCGGGGTCGAGACGATCGCCATCGCGCCGGGCAGTTACGGCCGGTCGGACGCGCTGCGGAACGCGGCCGACGACGCGGTGACGCTCGGCGAGTGACGCGATCGGGGCACGAGCGAGTCGGTGACTTTTCGGCCGCGGACGCCCCAGGGCCGGTATGATCGACGACGAGACGCCGGTTCTCGACAACCACCTGCACCTCGACCCGGACAACCATCGCGGCATCGACGCCGTTCACGACTTCGCTCGCGTCGACGGCACCCACATGCTCGTGGTAAACAAACCCTCCTGGCATCTCGGGGTCGAGGCCGACGACGGCGAGGACTTCAGACCCGTCTTCGAACGCACGCTCGAGATCGTCGCCGAGGCGTCGGCCGAACTGCCGGGACGGGCCTGGCCCGTCCTCGGCGTCCATCCGGGACTGATCTCGCGGCTCGTCGACGAGCGCGGCTACGACCCCGAGGGGGCTCGCGAGATCATGCAGGGCGGGATCGACGTCGCCGCGGAGTACGTCGAGAGCGGCGACGCGCTGGCGTTGAAATCCGGTCGGCCCCACTACGCAGTCGACGACGACGTCTGGGCGGCCTCGAACGCCGTCATGCGCCACGCGTTCGAGCGCGGAGCGGACCTGGACTGCGCCGTCCAACTCCACGCCGAGGGCGGCGAGGATCTGACCGAAGTTACGGAGTGGGCCGAAGACGTCGGCCTGCCCGCACACAAAGTGGTTAAACACTACGCGGGCGGCCGTCTCGAGGGGCCGATACCCAGCGTCATCGGCGAGAAAGACGAACTCGAGCGCGCGGCCGAGCGCGGCGAGCCGTTCCTGATGGAGACCGACTACATCGACGACCCGGACCGCCCGGGCGCCGTCCTCGGACCGAAGACGGTGCCCCGACGGGTGGCGTGGCTGCTCGAGAACGGATACGAGGGGGCGGTCCGAAACGCCCACGTCGAGACCCCGATGCGGGTGTACGGTATCGACACCGAATCGACGCTCGAGCGGGCCTGAAACGCCCGCTCTCGGATAGTCGTCGCGGAATACAGGTAGAGAAAGGCATTTCAAGCGGCCGGTGTAGGTGTCTGTATGAGCAATCCCCCCACCGAGTACTACTCGGCGGAACGCTGGCAGAACTGGATCGATCGCATCAAAGACGAGGAGATCGATCCGGAGGACGAGGACTCGGCGCGACTACTCTTGAATCTGCAGGACGACACCGCGATCGCGATCGCGAAGATCGTCGCCGACTACGACGACGGCGAACTCGAGCAGGAAGAGGCGCTGGCCGAGATCGAGGACGTCCGCGAGGTCGTCCTCAGCGAAGTCGACATCGAGGACGAGGAGAAGCTGATCCTCGTCGACGGCGTTCAGACGAGTCTGGTCTGTGTCTTCTTCGCGGCCGAGGAGTACGTCGCCAACGGGCCGGCCGAGGAGGGGACCGTCGCCGACTACCTCGGCGCGGCCGCAAACGCCGAGGCCGAGGAGGACCTCGACGCGGCGCTGGGGTACGCCGCCCAGGCCGGCACGCTCGTCATCGACGACGAGGAACTCGACATGAGCGTCGCCGAGGAGCTCGAGTACGGGCTCGTTACCGAGTGGATCAACGGGTTAGACAGCCTCCAGAGCGCGATGAGCGACCCCGAGGTCGTCGAGGAAGACGAGGACTGATTTTCCGCGTTCGACGGACGACGAGCAATTCTCCGAGACGGACTCCGGTCGCACGCTCGAGTCCGTCGACCGCCACACCGGCCAGGATTCGGACCGCCGATACGGAGTTCGTCGATCGTCGAAAGGACGAACGACAATATCATATAGATCGGACAGTATTCCCGTACTATGACCACAGTCGGTATCGACGCCGTCGAGATCTGGACCGGGAACCTCAAGCTCGACCTCCCCGGTACCTTCGCCCCCCAAAAGGGCGAGGATCCGGAGAAGTACACGAAGGGGCTGGGGCTCAACGCCAGCTCGTTCCCCGACAGCTACGAGGATATCGTCACCATGGGGGCCAACGCCGCCCACCGACTGATGGAACGGAAGGGACTCGAGCCCGACGATGTCGGCCGGATCGACGTCGCGACCGAGAGCGCCTTCGACAACTCGAAGCCCGTCTCGACGTACGTCGCGGGCTGTCTCGAGCAGGTCTACGAGGGGGACTTCCACCACGCCAACAAGGGCGAGCGGAAGTTCGCCTGTATTGCCGGCACGCAGAGCTTAGACGACGCCTACAACTGGATCCGCGCGGGTCGAAATCGGGGTCGGGGCGCGATCGTGATCGCGACCGACACCGCGCTCTACGCCCGCGGCGACGCGGGTGAGGCGACCCAGGGCGCCGGCGCCGTCGCGATGTACATCGCCGAGGACCCGGACCTCGTCGAACTCTCGCCCGAGCAGGGGTACGGCTCGGCTGACGAGACCGACTTCCTCAAGCCCAACCAGCAGTTCCCCTCGGTCGACGGCAAGCGATCGGTGCAGGTCTACCTCGCACGCATGCGCGAGGCCTTGCAGGACTTCGAGACCGTCGCCGGCGACGTCCACCCCGACGACATCGCGTTCATCCCGTTCCACACACCGTTCCCGGGAATGGTTCGCAAGGCCGGGCTGCTCGGCTACCGGTACATTACGCGGGATACGGCCATCGAGGAGGAACTCGCGGCGGAGATCGGCCGCCAGCCCCGCGAGGAGGCGTTCGACACCGAGGACGACTACCACGAGGCCCTCCGGGAGTACACGGACGCCCTGAAGGAGACCGACCGCTACCAGCAGTGGTACGCCGAGACGATCGATCCGACGCTGACGATCTCCCGAGAGGTCGGCAACTGGTACACCGGCTCCGTCCACATCGCCCGCATCAGCGCGATGAAACACGCCCTCGAGAACGGCCGCGATCTGACCGGCGAGACGCTGCTGGTCGGCTCCTACGGCAGCGGCGCCCAGGCCGAGATCCACGCCGAGACCGTCTGTGAGTGCTGGGACGAGGAGATCGAGGCACTGAACGCCGACGAACAGCTCGCGGCCCGCTACGACATGAGCTGGGAGGACTACGAGGAGGTCCACGACGCCCACAACCACGAGATGGACGTCGACGTCGAGGAGTTCACCACGCCCGAGGAAGAGTTCGTCTTCGACGGCTGGGGACGCATGGGCGAGCGCAAGTACCGATACGTCGAGTAACGGTTTTTTAGCGTAGATTTTTGCGAGTCGAGCGGGACTCCCGGCCCCGCTCATTGTGCGAACAGTGCGAAACCGAGCCCGCGGACCGTGCGAACGGGTCTTGCGAGGTGCCGGCGAGGTAATATAAGTCATCCGGCGAAAGACAGCAGATATGACGAGACGAGAGATCGGGCTGGTTCGCGAACCGGAAACCGGCGAGCGCCGCCAGGAGTGGGGCACCGTCGGGACGAACGACCTCCGGATCGACCGCAAGGCGGCCGAGACGATCGTCGACGCCCTCAGCATCGACTGCGCCGGCTCGTTCAACCTCTTCTACCTCCTACGAAAGCACTACTGGACCGCCGAGGGGGCGGAGTTTCGCGAGGTCGCGGCGTTCCTCGAGGGCGCGTACAAACGAGTTCGGACCATCAACGACGACCTCGCGATTAGAATCGTCGAACTCGGCGGAATCCCGCCGAACACGCCGCCGACGATCCAGGAGCGCGCCGCGGTCCACCTCGAGGCCGAGGACCTGTACGACCTGCGGGCCTCGCTCGAAGGCGATCTCGAGGGGTACGCGACGCTGGTCGCGAGCGTGCGCGAGCACGTCGAACTCGTCCGGGAGGTGGGCGACTTCGGGACGGCCGAGCGGCTGGACGACCACCTGACGGCCCTCGAGGACGACGCCCACGCGCTCGAGCAGTTCCTCGAGAGCGATACGCTCGTGCTGACGGAGGCGACGAAGTAGCCATGGCGAGCGAACCGCACCTTCGAAGCCTCGGCGCGGAGCACGTCCGCCAGGAGTGGAACACGATCGGCGAGAACGAGCTCGGAATCGACCGGGAAGCGGCAGAACGGATAGTCGACGCGCTGAACGCCGAACTCTCGGGACTGTACATCCTGTTCAACCAGGTCCGGAAACACTACTGGCTGCTCGAGGGGGCCGAACTCGAGGATCTCGGCGGCTTTCTCGAGGACGCCGCCGATCGGCTCGCCGAGACGACCGACGCCCTCGCGGTTCGCGTCCACGCGCTCGGCGGGGTGCCGGTCTGCGGTCCGATGGGGATCCGCAAGCACGCCCCGCTCCACATCGAGGCGCCCCACCACTACGACGTGCGATCGTCGCTCGAACGCGATCTCGAGGGGTACGCGACGCTCGCGGCGCTGTTTCGCGACCACGTCGAACAGGTCGAGCGACTGGGCGATACGGCCACCGGCGAACTGCTTCGCGAGCGCCTCGTGGCCCTCGAGGACGACGCCCACGTCCTCGAGCGCTACCTCGACGGGGACACGCTCGTTCGGCAGGACGCGCTCGACTGACGGCTCGTCGAGGCCGACTCACTCCCGCCACCGCTCCCGCTCGGCCGCCCGCGCCCGCGACTCGAGGTCGTCGGCGTCGGCGTCGTCCTCGAGCGTAATGTCCCCACCGTGAGCGTGTACCACGGACGCGTCGAGCCGCGAGCCCGCGAACCCCGAGTCGGTCCCGTCGCCCCGATCCGAGCCCGTCTCGTCGTGATCGTCGGACCCGACCAGCACGCGCTTGAGGATGGTTCGAAGCATACGTTCTCGTCGGGCCGGACGTGATAGCTGTTTGTTTATTTCGGCCGTGGCGTGGTGCCAATTCGGACCCGAACGCGTACGGTCGTTCGGCCCTCGTGTCCTCGAGGCCGCGGTCGAGCGTGGCTCGAGGCGAAACCGATTACCTTCTCGGGCCGATAGCTCGAGCAACGAGTATCGCCTTCCGACTGCCCTCGACTCCGACCACACATGGATCCGTTCACCCTCCTCGGTATCGACGTCGCGCTGTTCCTGCTTATCGGTCTGCTGGCCGGTGCCCACTGTATCGGAATGTGCGGCCCGCTGGTGACCGTCTACGCGGGTCGGATGGACGGCGGCGGCTCCGAAAAGCGCGGCTCGCACCTGTCGACCTACGAGGTTCGCCAGCACGCGCTGTTCAACCTCGGTCGAACCGCGAGCTACACCCTCCTCGGCGCCCTCTTCGGCGCGCTCGGCGGCCTCCTGTTCGTCACGACCGAGTCGCTGACGCCCCTGGTCGAACCGATTCGGGGCGGCGTCGGTCTCCTCGTCGGGGGGTTCGTCATCGCCACCGGAATCTACTACCTGCTCGGGCGGACCACGGGCGGGATCCACCTGCCCGGCCTCGAGCGACTGACCGGCTGGCTGATGGGCCGCGTCGACCGCCTCGCGAACGGCCCCGGCATCGTCGGACTGGGTGCCCTCCACGGGCTGCTCCCCTGTCCGATCCTCTACCCGGCCTTCCTGTACGCGTTCGCGACCGGATCGCCGGCCGGAGGCGCCCTCGCGCTCGCAGCGCTCGGGCTCGGGACCGTTCCCGCGGTGTTTCTCTACGGGACCGTCGTCGAGTCGGTCGACGTCGTCCACCGCCAGCGGGTTCACCGACTGCTCGGGGTCGCCTTCGTCGTGCTGGGCTACGTCCTGTTCGCCCACGGGCTGATGAGTATCGGGATCCACCTGCCCCATCCCGAACTCCCGTTCTACGACGGGATCGACGCGCCGGGCGCGGGCGCCCACGATAGCCACTGACCACCGATGACCGCTAACCACCCACCCGACACCGGCTGCACGCTGTGTGAACTCCCCGTCGAGGGCAGCGACGTCTCCGACGCCGAGGGGAATCGCTTCTGCTGTGTCGGCTGTCGGGACGTCTACGACGCCCTGGGCGACGTCGAGGACGTCGCTCCCGAGGACGTCCGCCGCCAGCGGGCCGACGACGGGGTCCGGGAGGTACCCGACGACCACGAGTCGACGTACCTCGAGGTCGATGGGATGCACTGTGCGACCTGCGAGGCCTTCATCGAGTCCGCGGCGCTGCGAACCGAGGGGGTCAGCAATGCCGACTCGAGCTACGTCACGGACACGGTGCGGATCGACCACGATCCCGACGCCGTCTCGCAGGCGGAGCTCCAGGAGGCGATCAGCGGGCTGGGCTACAGCGCCTACGACCGCGAGGACGCGTTCATGCGACGGAAGGCCGACAACTGGATGATGGGCCGGATCATCGTCGGCGTCCTCATGGGGATGATGGTGATGCTGCAGTACCTGCTGATCATCTACCCCACCTACTTCGGCGGGCTGTTCTACGACCAGCGAACGTACGAGTTCCTCAGCCAGGCGCTGGCGAGCGACCTCGCGACGCCGTTTTACCTGATGATCGGCGCGCTGACGACGATCGTGCTGGGCGTGACCGGGAAGCCGATCCTGCAGGGCGCCTACGTCGCCGCGAAGACCCGGTCGCCGAACATGGACCTGCTGGTGACGATCGCGGCCGTCAGCGCCTACCTCTACAGCACGCTGTCGATCGCCGTCGGCGGCGACCACATCTACTACGACGTCACCGTCGCGATCATCGTCATCGTCTCGGTCGGCAACTACTACGAGTCGACGATCAAGGACAAGGCCACCGAGCGACTCTCCGATCTCACCGCCGTCCAGATCGACGAGGCCCGCCGCGTCCGCGCCGACGGGAGCCACGAGGAGGTCGCCGTCGGCGACCTCGAGCCCGACGATCGGCTCCTCGTGCGGGCCGGCGAGCGGATCCCCGTCGACGGCGAGGTCGTCGACGGCGAGGTTGCGGTCGACGAGGCCGTCGTCACCGGCGAGTCCCTGCCCGTCGGCAAGACCGCCGGCGATCAGGTCGTCGGGGGGTCGCTGGTCACCGACGGCGCCGTCACAGTTCGTGTCGGCGAGGACGCTACCAGCAGCCTCGACCGGGTCACCGAACTGGTCTGGGACCTCCAGAGTTCGAGCCACGGGATCCAGAAGCTCGCGGACAAGCTGGCGACGATCTTCGTCCCGCTCGTGCTCGTCCTCTCGGTCGTCGTCACGACGATCTATCTCCTGACCGGTGCGGGCGTCGCCGACGCCCTGCTGGTCGGGCTCACCGTGTTGATCGTCTCCTGTCCGTGCGCGCTCGGGCTGGCGACGCCGCTGGCGGTCGCGGCGGGGATCCGCGACGCCTTAGAGCGGTCGATCGTCGTCTTCGACGACACCGTCTTCGAGCGCATCCGCGACGCCGACACCGTCGTCTTCGACAAGACGGGAACGCTGACGACCGGGGAGATGACCGTCGTCGAGACTGACCTCGAGGACGAACTGCTCGAGAAGGCGGCCAGACTCGAGGGACGCTCGGCCCACCCGATCGGGCGGGCGATCGCCGCCGAGCGACCCGTCGCGGACGGCGGCGCGCTCGAGTCGGCCGCCGGCTCGGATCGACCAGGGAGCGGAGACGAGGACGCGCTCGGGACCGAGGGGACGCCCGACGACGGGATCGACTCCTTCGAGAGCCACCGCAACGGCGTCTCGGGCGTCGTCGACGGCGACGAGATCGTCGTCGGCCACCCCGACCTCCTTCGCGATCGGGGGTGGACGGTTCCCGACAACGTCGCCCGCCGTATCGAAGAGGGCCGCGAGACGGGACGCGTCCCGGTCGCCGTCGGCCGCGACGGGGTCGCCGAGGGCGTGATCGTCGTCGGCGACGACCTCCGCGAGGGGTGGGCGGAGACGCTGTCGGCCATCGCGGCGACGGACACCGAGGTCGTCGTCCTCACCGGCGACGACGCCCGCGCGGCCCGGCGGTTCCGCGAGGAGCCGTCGGTCGACCGGGTGTTCGCAGGTGTCCCACCCGAGGGGAAAGCCGAGACGGTCGAGCGGCTCAAGCGAACGGGCCGGACGGTCATGATCGGCGACGGAACCAACGACGCGCCGGCGCTGGCGGCCGCCGACCTCGGAATCGCGCTGGGCGGCGGGACCGCGATGGCCGCGGACGCGGCCGACGTCGCGCTCGTCGACGACGATCTGGGGTCGGTCGACACCGTCTTCGAACTCGCGCGGGCGACCGACCGCCGGGTCAAGGGCAACATCGGCTGGGCGTTCTGTTACAACGGGATCGCGATCCCGCTGGCCGTGACGGGGCTGCTCAACCCGCTGTTCGCCGCCGTCGCGATGGGAGCCAGCAGCCTGCTGGTCGTCACGAACTCCTCGCGGTCGCTGCTCGAGGACTGAGAGCGAGTTCGCTCGGAGCCCTGCCGAAGCGGCCGGCCGGGACACCTCAACGCGAAGTAATTAGTTCTGGACCGCCAATCGGAAGCTATGTCGACGCGCCCGGAGCTGTCGGAGTGGTTCTCCGATCGAGTCGGATTGGTCGTCCTCACCCTCTTCAGCGTCCTGCTCGCGGCGCTTATCGTCCTGCCGTACCTCCAGTACGTCCTCCTCGGCGTGATCCTCGCGTATATCCTCATGCCGGCCCAGCGCCAGCTCGAGAAGTACGTCCGGTCGATGACCGCGGCGCTCGTGCTGGTCGTCGTCGCGATCCTGACGATCCTCCTGCCGACGTTGTACGTGCTCGCGATCGCGCTCGGGCAGGCGCTCGATATCGCCATGGACGTCCAGGACGGGACGCTCAACGTCCAGGACATCGAACGGCAGATCGAGGCGGAGTTCGGATACGCCGTCGACCTCCAGGAAACGTACGCTACCTACCAGGAGCCGATCGCGACCGGGTTACAGGAGCTCGCGACCGGCGCGCTCGAGTTCGTCGGCGGGGTTCCGTCGATCGCCATCGGACTGACGGTGACGGTGTTCGTCCTCTTCGCGCTCCTCCGCGACGGCGACCGGCTCGTCAGCTGGGTGCAGTACGTCCTCCCGGTCCAGGACCACGTGCAGCGCGAACTGCTCACCGAACTCGATCAGCTCATGTGGGCCTCGGTCGTCGGCAACGTCGTCGTCGCGATGATCCAGGCCGTGCTGCTCGGCGTCGGACTCATGCTGCTCGACGTTCCGGCCGTCGTTTTGCTCACGGTCGCCGCGTTCGTCGCCGCGTTGCTCCCCCTGATCGGGGTCTTCGCCGTCTGGATGCCGCTCTCGATCTACCTGGCGGTGATCGGCGAGACGGTCCCCGCGGCGATCCTCGTCGGCTACGGCCTGCTCGTCAGCGCCTCCGACACGTACCTCCGACCCGCCCTCATCGGGCGCACGAGCGCCTTCAACTCCGCGATCGTCGTCGTCGGCATCTTCGGCGGCCTCGTCGTCTTCGGCGCGGTCGGCCTCTTCATCGGTCCCGTCGTCCTCGGCGGCGCGAAGATCACCCTCGATCTGTTCGCCCGGGAGTGGGCGATCAGCGAGGGGAATCCGCCGGTCGGGCCGCTTCCCGCCGCCGATCCCGCGGCCGATACGGCTCCGGATACCGGGATCACCGACGACTCGCCGATTCCGGACGACGGGAGCGACCCGGGCGAGGACTCGAGTGCGGAGCCCTCCTCCGAATCCGAATCTGGACCCGACTCCGACGTCGACCGCTCGGATCCGACCGACTCCGGGACGGATTCCCCCGAATAACCTCGCCCCGCGAAGAGGTGCGTTCATTACCCCGTGTCCGTAACTACCACATATCGTGTCTCGGAACGAAACCCGCGACGGTCACGACGGGTGGACCCGAGACGACCGGGACCCCTACACATGAACGGATCACACGCCACGGGGAGCCCCTACGCTCCCTCCACGGACGACGAACGGACCGCGATGCTCGAGTCGGTCGGCGTCGACGACGTCGAGGAACTGTTCGACATCCCCGAGGACGTTCGCTTCGACGACGCGTTCGGGATCGACGCGCGAACCGAACGGGAGACCCGCCGACTGGTACGATCGACGCTGGGACGAAACGACGAGCTGACCGAACTGCTCGGGCGGGGCCACTACGGCTACTACGTCCCCTCGCTGATCGACCACCTGGCGGATCGCTCGGAGTTTCTCACCTCCTACACGCAGTACCAGCCCGAGATCTCCCAGGGCTTCCTGCAGGCGCTGTTCGAGTACCAGTCGTTGCTGGTCGAGCTGACCGGACTCGAGGTCGCCAACTGCTCGATGTACGACGCCGCGACGGCGCTGGGTGAGGCCGCGACCCTCGCCGAGCGGGTTCGCTCCACGAGCGGCCACCGGGTGCTCGTCCCCGACCTCCTGCTCGAGGGACGCCGGAGCACCCTCGAGAACTACGTCGCCGGCACCGACCTCGAGGTAGCGACGTACCCGACGAACGACGCGAACGCCGATCTCGACGCCCTCGCTGACGCCGTCGACGACGACGTCGTGATGGTCTACGCCGAGAACCCGACGGTACGGGGAACGATCGAGGAGCGACTCGCCGAGATCGGCGACCTCGCACGCGAGAGCGACGCGCTGTTCGTCCTCGGCTCGGATCCGATCGCGCTCTCCGTGCTCGAGCGGCCCGCCGACGTCGGCGTGGACGTGGTCGTCGGCGACGCCAGCGTACTGGGACTGCCGACGAGCTACGGGATGGGACTGGGCCTGTTCGCCTGCCGCGAGGACTACCTTCGACAGGTGCCCGGCCGGCTCGTCGGTGCCGGCGAGGATGCGACCGATCGACGAGCGTACACCCTCACCCTGCAGACCCGCGAACAGCACATTCGCCGGGAGCGCGCGACGAGTAACATCTGTACCAACCAGGCGTGGGTCGCGCTCCGGACCGCGATGCACGCCGCGTATCTCGGCCCCGACGGGATGGTCGACCTCGCCGAGCGCGGCGTGACCCGTGCACGGGACCTCGCCGATCGGCTCGACGGAATCGTCGGCGTCACGGCGCCGGTCCACGACCGACACCACCTCCGGGAGTTCGTCGCCCGCGTCGACCAGCCGGCGAAGGCGGTCGCCGAGGATCTCGAGAAGCGCGGCTTCGCCGTCCACGTCGTCGGCGAGCACGAGATCCAGGTCTGTGTCGCCGGCGTCCCCGACGAGCGGATCGATCCGTTCGTCGCCGCCCTCGAGGAGGTGGCCCGATGAGCGACGAGAAACCCGAGCCGACGGCAGACGAGCGGGTCCGGTACGACCAGGCTCGCTACGTCGAAGACGGCCAGTACGAGCCGCTGCTCTCGGAAAAGGATCTGACGCGCGTCGAAGTCGGCGGTGACGACGACGGCGAAGACGGGGGCTCCCCGCTGCCCGACGACCTGACTCGAGACTCCCTCGAGCTGCCCGAACTCTCCGAACCCGAGCTGGCCCGCCACTACACGCGCCTCTCCCAGATGATCTACGGGATCGACAGCGGCCCCTACCCGCTGGGCTCGTGTACGATGAAGTACAATCCCAAGTTCACCGAGGACGTCGCGGCGCTGCCGAAGGCCGCGGTCCACCCCGACCGCTCGGAGCGCTCGACGCAGGGAACGCTCGAGCTCATGTACCGACTGCAGGACTACCTCGGCCGGATCGGCGGGATGGACGCCGTCACGCTCCAGCCGCCCGCGGGTGCAGCCGGCGAGTTCGTCGGCATCCGGGTCGCGGCGGCCTACCACGAGCACAACGACGAGGAGGACCGCGACGAGGTTATCATCCCCGAGAGCGCCCACGGGACCAACTTCGCGACCGCCGCGCTCGGGGGTTACGACGTCGTCTCGCTGCCCAGCGACGACGGCGGCCGGGTCGACCTCGAGGCGCTCGAGGCCGCGCTCTCGGAGAACACGGCGGCGCTGATGCTGACGAACCCGAACACGCTCGGCCTGTTCGAGCGCGACATCACCGAGATCGCCGAGATGGTCCACGACGTCGGCGGCCTGCTGTACTACGACGGTGCCAACCTCAACGCCCTGCTGGGTCGCGCCCGGCCGGGGGACATGGGCTTCGACGTGATGCACTACAACGTCCACAAGACGTTCGCAACGCCCCACGGCGGCGGCGGCCCCGGCGCCGGCCCGGTCGGCGTCGTCGACGAGCTGGCGCCGTTCCTGCCGGCCCCCCGCGTCCGCGAGGCCGACGGCTCGAGCGGCTCCGAGCCGACCTACGAGCTGTTCGATCCCGACCACACCATCGGCAAGGTCCACGGCTACCAGGGCAACTGGCTGGTGCTCGTCAAGGCCTTCGCCTACATCGCCCGGCTGGGCGACGAGGGGCTGTTAGACGCCAGCGCGACGGCCGTGCTCAACGCCAACTACCTCGCCAGTCGGATCGAGTACGACGTTCCCTACGAACCGTTCCACCACGAGTTCGTCGCCAGCGCGGGCGACCAGGACGCCGCCGACGTCGCAAAGCGGATGCTCGACCACGGCGTCCACCCGCCGACGACCAAGTGGCCCGAGATCGTCCCCGAGGCGCTGATGACCGAGCCGACGGAGGTCGAGAGCAAGGACACCTTAGACCGACTCGCCGCCGCCTTTAACGCTGTTGCCGAGGAGGACGACGAGACACTCGAGGCAGCCCCCGATCGGACGGCCGCCCGTCGGATCGACCAGACCGACGCGGCGCGGAGCCCGCGGCTGTCCTGGCACGCCCTCGAGAACGACGCGTCCTGACGGACTGCCCGACCGTTACGCCCTGAACGGCTCGAGCATCGCCGCGTCGAACGCGACGGGCGTCCCGGATCGGTCGAAACAGCCGTACTCGGTGATCCCCTCGATGTTCGTCCGTCCGTCGCTCGAGAGTTCGTGGGCGATCCGAATCGTCTCGTCGGAGACCTCGAGGACGTCGCAGTCGACCCGCAGCGTCGTCTCGAACCGAACGGGTGCCTTGAACTCCCAGCGCCAGTCCCGAATCCGGTAGGGCTCTTTCTCACCCCGCAGGTCATCGAGGCTCGTCTCGTAGGTCTCGAGGTGGCGCTCGAGGGCGACGTCGGCGAAGCGCGGGTACTCCTCGAAGTACGCTAACTCGGCGCCCTCGACGTGGGGACTGCGGATCTCGAACGACGAGGAGAACGACGCTAGCGACTCGTCCCCGTCGGTGTCCGTCTCCGCGGCGGGACCGACTGACGGGTTCCGGTCGATCCGGGCGTCGGCAAACGCCGTCCGTACGTCCTCGGGCAGCGCCAGCGCGGCGCCGTCGGGACCGATCGTCACGTGGGTCATTCGGGCCGTCGCCAGTCGCTCCCCGTCGCCGTCGTTGATCTCGTAAACGAGTTCCAGGCTCGAGTCGCCGACGCTCCGGGGGACCGTCTCGACCGAGATCGTCTCGCCGAGACGCGGGTAGCGCTCGACCGAGGTGGCGACGACTACCGGGGCGTAGGGGATCCCGCCCTCGGCGAGGATCTCCGCGAAGGAGTAGTCGAACGCGGCGGCGACCTCCTGGGTCGAGATCAGCTGCCAGTCGAAAAACGACGCTCCGTGCGCGAGGGGGCCGGCGAACTCGCCGAACTGCACCCGGCGATCGGCGATCGTTTGCATGTACGCGGGTGTACGCCCCCGCCCGTTAGGACCGTACAGGAACCGGCAAGCGATGCTCGCGGGGGAACCGACCGCGGTCGGCGACTGCCACCGGATCGTCCCGTCCCCGCTCGAGACGGCCGATCAGGTCGTTGTTAGGATCACCACAAAATAAATAATGCGGCGGGCGGGAACGGATAGTTAACGGGAATGTTGGTGGTGGAACAAATCGTCCGAACGGGGCCGGCCGAAGTCGAGCGATGATCGGATCGACGGCGGCGCTCGTCGACGCCCTCCAGGTCTCGATCCGAACCTTCGGCCTGCCGGTCCTGTTCGGGGTGTTCGTGCTGAAGGGAGCGCTCGTCGGCAAGGTCTTCCCGACGAGCGTCTTCCTCCCCGGCTACGTCGTCGGGGGCGGCCTCACGGGCCGCGAGGCCGCGCTCGTCGTCGTCGTCGTCACGATCGCCCACGTTTTCGGACAGTTGGCGCTGTATCTCGGTATCAGTCGCTACGGCTGGTCCGTTCTCGAGGACCTCCCGTACGTCGAACTCGAGCGGGAGTCGGCGCAGTACCGCCGGCTCGACGGCTGGTTCGAACGGTACGGCGGGGTCGCGATCTTCGTGACGAACGTCGTTCCGGTGAGCCGGGGCGTCATCGCCGTCCCCGCGGCGCTAAGTTCCTACTCGACGTGCCGGTATGCCCTCCACATGTCGACGGCGACCCTGCTCTATCACGGGGGCTACGTCGCTGTGGCGATCGCCGGCGTGGCCGTCATCGGCTGAGGGCTACCGATCGATATCCCCGGAGCCGCCCTCGAGGTGCTCGAGCAGGGCCGGATGCAGCGGGCCGTTCGAGCCTAACAGCGCCGAACGCCCCTCCGTCTCGAGTTCGAAGACGAACGGCTCGCCCCGCTCGTCGGTGAGCCGGGCGCCGGCCTCGCGAGCGATCACCAGCCCGGCGGCGACGTCCCAGGGGTAGGTGTCGTACTCCCAGGTGGCGTCGGCGCTGCCGCTGGCGAGATAGCAGAGGTTGAGCGCGGTCGACCCGAGCCGTCTGACGCCGCGGGTCTCCTGGTAGAACCGCGTGAGAAAGGAGCCGTCGGGATCGTACCCCGAGATGAGCATGCTCTCGTCGAGGCGGTCCCGGTCAGTGGTCTCGATCGGGTCGCCGTCCCGGCGGGCACCCTGCCCGGCGATCGCGCTGAACAGCTCGTCGGTTTCGGGAACGTAGACGACGCCGACGACGGGATACTCCCCCTCGAGCAGCGCGATCGATATCGAGTAGTTGGGGTTGCCGTGGGCGAAGTTCCCGGTTCCGTCGAGGGGGTCGACGACCCAGGTGTAGCCGTCCTCGCGGACGTCCCGCGGGCGCTCCTCGGAGACGATCCCGTGATCGGGGAACTCGTTTTCGATCACCGTCGTGATGATCCGGTTGGCCTGGTGGTCGGCCTCGGTGACGATGTCGGACTTGTCGCTTTTGACCGCGATCGACTCGACCTGGCCGTGGAGCTCTCGGAGCGGCTCGCCGGCGGCCTCGGCGGCCTCGGTGGCGATCGTTCGCGCGCGCTCGAGGTAGTCGTCCCGGTCGGCCTCGCCGTCGGTCTCGGCCGCGGGAGTCCGCGGGGGTTCGTCGACGTCGCGAACGTCCCAGCCCAGTTTCTTCGAGATCGCGGTGAAGAAGTGGTCGTCGTAGCTGGTGTGGACGACGTGGGCGAGTTTCTCGGCGCCCGTGACCAGCACCTCCTCGCCCTCCTCGAGAAGCGTGTGGGCCCGCCCGCCGTCGACCAGTAGACTCGCGGGCCCCTGAGTGCGGATTCGGAGCTCCGTCTCGGGCGAGACGACGATCGGCCGTACCCCCAGCTGGTGGGTGTGCAGTGGCACGAGCTGAAGGGTGTGGTTGTTCGCCGGGTAGTGGATCGGGCCGTTGGCCGACAGCGAGACGCCCGTCGACCCCGTCGGCGTCGAGACGGCGATCCCCGTCCCCTCGAACTCGCCGACGTACTCGTCGTCGGCGTAGACGTCCAGCCGGGTCACCTTGCGGTCGATCGGGTTCTCCGGGGGGACGTGCTCGATCATGACGTCGTTGATTCCGGTGGCCTCGAGGCCCGCCCCCCGGACGGCGACCTGCTGGCGGCTGTCGATCGTCGCCCGCCCGTGGATCACCTCGTCGAGGGCCGCCTCGAGGTCCTCGGGTTCGACCCGCGAGAGAAAGGCGAGCGTTCCCGTGTTGACGCCCAGCTGGGGAACGCCCCGCGGGGCGAAGGTCTTGATCCCCTCGAGGAAGGTCCCGTCGCCGCCGATCGTGACTCCGAGGGTGGCCCGGTTCTCGTCGTAGACCGCGTCGATCGACTCGCCGACGTCGACCGTCGAGAGGCCGATCCCGCGGTCGTCGGCCCAGTCCGCGAGGCGAGCGACGACGTCGTCGCTGTCGGGGCTGACGATCGCGATGATCTCCTCGGTCGTCGCGAGCCGGCGTCCTTGCATCGGGTGAATCGTCGAACCGCGAGAGTATGGGTCTGGCGTTCGCTTTCGACCGCTCGGGGTCGGGTTCGTCCGCGCTCGGGGGACGAACTCGACGCTCGCTCGAAGAAGTCGATCCGAGAGAACGCCGCCCGAGGCGATCCGTATCAGGCCGCGCTCGAGTCGATACCGTCGATCTGGACGAAGCCGTAGTCGCAGTTCGGACAGTGCCACTTGACCTTCTCGCCGAGGTGGAGCGTCGTGCTCGCGGCGCGGTAGAACGTCTGCTCGCCGCCGCAGTTCGGACACTCGTGGTCGAGTTCCAGGGCCATACCCGCCACTACCGAATCGAGCGTGTTGAAGATTCCGACAGCGCGGTCGCAGTTGCTCGACGTGACGGACGGCGAAGTTAAGTGAGCACCGTCCGTCGGTCCCGCCATGACGATCTACACCGGTCGCGGCGACGACGGCGAGACCGACCTGCGCGATATGAGTCGCGTCTCGAAGACCGATCCGCGCATCGAGGCCTACGGCACCGTCGACGAACTCAACGCCCTGGTCGGCACCGTCCGGCCCACCGGGTACGACGACGTCGACGACCGACTGCGGACGATCCAGAACCACCTCCACGTCGTCCAGGCCGACCTCGCGAACCCCGACCCGGACGAGGACGACCCCGAGATCCGGGCCGACCACGTCGAGACGATCGAGGACTGGATCGACGAGTACGACGAGGAACTCGAGCCCCTGACCTCGTTTATCCTGCCGACCGGCAGCGACCACGGGGCGCGGCTCCACCACGCCCGCGCGGTCTGTCGGCGCGCCGAGCGCCGCACCGTCGCGCTGGCCTCGAGCGAGCAGATCAACGAGCGGACCGTCGAGTACCTCAACCGGCTCTCGGACGGGCTGTTCACCGTCGCGCGGCTGGTCAACCAGCGCGAGGGCGAACCCGAGGAGGCGCCGCAGTACTGACCGCTCGAGCGGGGTGGAACTCGGCGGTGAAAGGAAGGCTTAAGTCGCGCCCACGGGTAGCACGGGATGCGGGTTGGTGATCTAGTCCGGTTATGATACCTCCTTCACACGGAGGAAGTCGGCAGTTCAAATCTGCCCCAACCCACTAATTTTGCTGCGAGCAATCCGCGAGCAGCAAATTCGTCACGTTGGGCAGTTTGAACCAGGGAGTGGAGCGAAGCGAAACGACCGTGGTTCAAATCTGCCCCAACCTACGACAGTCTGCCACCTCACACAACGACAGTCCGCGTGAGGGAAGGCCAGTCGCGCGAGCGGCGATGAGAATGACGGCGGCCGTTTTCGATCCACAAACCGGATCGATGGTCAGTGGCGGTGCTCGAGGTCGCCGCGACGTTCACGATGCATGATCTCGCCTGCGAACCGTCGGAGGGTATCGACGAGTTCCGTCTCGGTCTCGTACGTTTCAATCCGGAGGTCCCATCGTGCGTTCGCCGATCGAATCATGGCGCTCGTCACGTCGTTCTCGTGAACGAAGACGAGTCGGTCACCACGGGTTTCCGCGAGCGTGGCGAGGACGCTTCCGGCTTCCTCGCCGACTCCAAAGTTGTGTCCGAGAAACGGGACGACGAACGCAGTGGCGTTGCTACACCGGGTGTATTCGATACTCTGGGTCACCGCATCAACCTCCTCGGTGTCGACGTTAACGTCGAGAGCCAGAAACGCGTTCACTCCCGGTTCAGTCCGAAGCTCGCCCTGTATCCGTCGTAAGAGTGCCTGCGCCTCGTTGATGTCGGATCTGTTCCGGAACAGTTTCCGAAGGGGGCCGGGAAGATCGTCGACGTCGATCTCTCGGCGCTCCTCCTCGCTCAGCACGTAGTTGAGATTGAACGACTTGTACGGCCCCATCAGATAGAACAGAAAGCGATCGTACTTGACGTCACCCAGTCGATCGGTAATCAAATCCCGAGTGATTCGCTCTGTCATACCGTGTACTCCCGCAGAACCATATATAAAAACTGGCGTTTTCGAGAGTTCTCGGCTCGACAACGACTAAGAGTATTCCCCTCGTCTTTCGAGGTAGGATGGCTACGAATTCACGCGCTGTCGACGGGGAGTTTCCCGACGATCCGGAGGAGCTACTGCCGGCGGACAGCGTCCTCTCCCTCGAAGAGTATCTCGACATGCACGCCGCCGTCGGCCATCGAACCCGATACGAGATCCTCTACCGACTCGTTCACGGCGGAGAGATGAGTCCGAAGGAACTCGAGGAAGCGACGCGGATCGACGACAGCACCCTTCATTACCACCTCAACGAACTCCTCGCCGTGAACCTCGTGGAAAAGCGACAGCGCACCGAGCGAGGTCAGGACGGGTTGTACACCTACTACCGGTCGACAGTCTTCGGTGAGGTCACGCTCTCCGAGGGTGTAGACGAACTGATTCGGGGGGAGCGATCGTTCGGAGAGCTGTACGACAGTTCGGTCGGCGATTAACATCCTCCTGTGCCGAAAGGCATCCCCAGAACGCGGAGCGTTCTAGTATGCGACCGAGACGCGTTGCGTCTCGTCAACGCAGGCATCCCGTGCGGTGGGAGTTTCAGGTTTGCAACCAAGGATGCCACCACTTCACGGGGGGTCGCGTTCACCGCACCGGCGTTTCGGATACTGTCTCAGTAGGGTTGCGAGTAGAGTCTCGAACCACTCATCCCCGAAGCGGTTCAGCCGGACTCGAGCCTCGCAACGAGCGGAGCCGTCGACCGACCGAGTACGACCCGTCTGCTGCAGCGCGAGGTTTCAGTGAGCGAGGAGCCGTTCGAAAGCGTATGAGCGTCGTCGCCGAGTTCACGATTCCCGCCGACGCCTTCGCGCTGGAACGTACCTTCGATACCGTCCCGGACGCGACGGTCGAGATCGAACGACTCGCGACCCACAGCCGCGAGTGGGTGATGCCGTTCCTGTGGGTGACGAGCGACGACCTCGAGGCCGTAGAGCGTGCCCTCGAGGCCGATCCCGACATCGAGGAGGTACGCACCCTCAACCTCGCAGATGGCGTCGGATACTTCAACGTGCACTGGAGCGAGGACCTCCAGCGGCTGATCGACGAGAGC
>NZ_JBLRWX010000002.1:0-65561 GCF_047921035.1 Natronococcus sp. | reverse complement strand
AGCGAGAGCGTCCTCGAGGAGTTCCAGGCGTACTTTCGCGAGCGGGAGTACGGCTTCGAGGTACAGCGCCTGTACCGCGGTATCGAGCCGAAGGAGCGACGATACGACCTCACACCCGAACAGCGCGAGGTGCTCACGACCGCCCAGGAGATGGGCTACTTCGAGGTTCCCCGCGAAACCCAGATCGAGGAGTTGGCGGCGGCGCTGGATATCTCCACGAACTCAGTTTCACAGCGGCTGCGTCGGGCGACGGACAACCTCGTCAGGAACTCGCTTACCGTCTCGACGCCGAAGGGAATGCCGGATACGGAGTGAACCGCCTATATAAGGACTCTCGATTTCAATGCAGAGCTGGTTTCGACGAGGACTGTCTTGAATCGGTAAATGAACGATCGTTCCGGCCGCAGTTCGGCGGCCGATTCGGACGTCGATGCGGAGACGACGCGGAAGGTCGCAGCGATCTGTACCGCCTGCGGGAAGGCCTACGCCTCCGAGCAGCGGCCCGACGGAACCGTCCGCCCGATCGGACAGCGAACGGGGTGTGAGTGCGGCGAGTCGTCGTTCGAGGTCGTCGACTCGACGGAAACCGCCTTCGACGACTGAGCGAAAGACCCCGTTCGGGGTATCCCGCGTGACGACGGCTCCCTCTACACCAGCTTCCGACTGCACGGGTAGGGAGGACTGCAACGAACCCTCGGAAGACGTTGCAGCCGTCGCCGAAGGCGCCGACCTCGGACTCGGGTGTGGCAATCCGAAGGCGTTCGCCGAGATGAGCGAGGGCGAGACGGTACTGGATCTCGGATCGGGAGCGGGATTCGACTGTTTCCTCGCCGCTCGAGCGGTCGGCGATACCGGTCGGGTAATCGGCGTCGACATGACTCCGGAGATGGTCTCGAGGGCTCGGGAGAACGTCGCGAAAAACGACGCGTCGAACGTCGAGTTCCGGCTCGGCGAGATCTCCAATCTGCCCGTCGCGGACGCGACCGTCGACGTCATCGTCTCGAACTGCGTGATCAACCTCGCTCCCGAAAAGCGGCGAGTGTTCGACGAGTCGTACCGGGTGCTCGAGCCCGGCGGTCGGCTCGCGATCTCGGACGTCGTCCAGACGGCCCCGTTCCCGGAGGACGTTCGACTGGACCCGGACTCGCTGACGGGGTGTGTCGCCGGCGCCTCGACCGTCGATACGCTCGAGACGATGCTCGACGAAGCCGGCTTCGAGGACATCCGGATCGAACCGAAAGCCGAGAGCACGGAGTTCATCAGCGAGTGGGACGCGGACCGCGATCTGAGCGAGTACCTCGTCTCGGCTACCATCGAGGCCCGCAAGCCGGCGACGGTCTGAGTCCCGAGTTCGCTTGATCCCGTCGCGTGATCGTCGAGCGGGGCACGTTCGATCGACGAGGGGTGTTCGACGAACGTGTGTTAGTTTGATGGCGCTACCCGCGACGCTTCGATGGCGAGATCGTTCGGTACGAGTGGTGATCGACCGGACGATACCGGAGACGGGCTCTGGCTCGGATGCCGGTTTCGACCAGTGGCGACTGTCCGGCGGTCGTCGGACGACGGTCACCGATCGTCCCAGTCGGGCCGTTCCCGCGGCGGAGCGAGAACGCCGATTCCGACGGCGGGATCGGACGATCGGTTCTCGGCCCCGTGGCGTTCCCGGCTCCGAAACCGGTAGCAGTCCCCCGGCTCGAGCCGTACCTCCTCGCCGTCGGCTATCGCGACGAGCGTCCCCTCGAGCATGTACCCGATCTGTTCGTTGTCGTGTTCGTGGACGGGGAGGGTCGCGCCGGGATCGATGCGCCAGTACTTCACGCTCGCCTCTCGTCCGGTCGCGAGATCGGCGAGGTAGACCCCGTCGCTGACCTCCTCGAAACCCGCGTCGCCGGTGTTCGCCTTCTCCATGTCAGTACTACCCACGACACATATCCACAATCCTTCTTATAAAAGTTGACGAGAAAGGTTTATCAGTGAATTTGTGATCATTGTGGCTGCATGGCAGACAATAACACGCTCAAACTGTTTCACCTCCCGTTCTCGTTCGTGTTGCCACAGCGGGTGGCGGTTGAACGGGGGTACTTCGAGGCCGAGGGGCTGGACGTCGACCTGATCGAGCGCGAGCGCGGGTCCGTCGAGATCAAGTACATCCCCGCCGAGGAGACGCTGACCGGCGACTACGAGGTCGACCTCTACCCCGTCTGCAAGTGGGAGAGTCTGAAGCGAACGTGGGGGATGGGCGACGGCGAGGTCGTCGCGAACGGCACCTTCGCCGACCAGCCCTACACCGTGTTCACCCGGCCGGAAACGGCGATCGAGTCGCCGACCGATCTGGCCGGGGTCGACGTCGCCGTCAACCGCCGCACCGGGCAGGAGTACACCGCGATGCGGGCCCTCGAGGAACACGTCGCTCCGGAGGACGTCTCTCTCGTTCACTACGGAATGCCGACCGATCGACTGCGGGCGCTACGGGACGGCGAGGTCGACGCCGTCACGCTGCTGGATCCCCAGTCTACGCTGGCCGAGCAGCTGGGGTTCGAGCCCGTCCTCGAGTTCGAGAACCACATGGGAATCGTCGGCGGCGACGGCGTCGACGCCGACCTCCTCGAGGCGTACGTCGCCGCCTACGGTCGCGCCGTCCGCGACATCAACGAGGACCCGGAGGCGTTCCGCGAGGAGTATCTCGAGATGCTCGAGAAGGACGCCCGCGTCGCGCCCGACCTGTTCGCGGACGTCGATATGGACGCCCTTCGAGAGCGGGTGACGGTGCCGCGCTACGAGGTGCCGGAACTGGCCGATCGTGAGGATCTCGGGACGCAGCTCGAGTGGATGAAAGAGCGCGAACTGATCGACGACGAGGCCGAACTCGACGCCATCGTCGCCTCGCTGGGGTGATCGGGATGGTGGAATCCACTACCGTCGACGTCGAGAGCCAGCAGGCCGAACTCGACGCCCACCACGACGAACCGGGCGATCGACCTGTGCTGCGAGCGCGGTTCGAACACAACGGGAGCCCGCGGTACATGCTGTATACGATCAAACGGCTCGGACTCGATCACGAGCACGGCTTTCACCTCGATATCCAGCTCGTCTCGGACTCGCTCGAGGGCGGCGTCGAGACCGTCGAGGCCAAACTGCAAGAGGGCGACGCCGATCTCATCGACATCGACTACATCTCGACGGCCCGCGAGCGCGCCGACGGGGCGCCGATCGTGGCGATCCACCCGTACGGGCGGACCGTCGGCGGGCTCGTCACCCCCGAGGACTCCCCGATCGAGGATCTGACCGACGTCCGGGGTCGTCGGATCGGCGTCGTTCGCCGCCTCGACAAGAACTGGATCCTCGTGCGGGCCGCCTGCCGGGAGCGCCACGGGTTCGACCCCGACGAGGAGGCGACCCCCGTCGAGGCGGGCTCGAAGGTCGAGCTTACGCGGATGCTCCGGGACGGCGAGGTCGAGGGGATCCTCCAGTTCTGGCCGATCGTCCCCGAGATCACCGAGACGGGGCCGTACCGGGAGGTGCTCCCGATGGCCGAACTCGTCCAGGACCTCTCCGAGACCGATCGGAAGCTGCCGATCTCGACGTTCCTGACCAGCGAGACGTACCTCTCGGAGAATCCCGACGCGGTGCAGGGGTTCAAGGGTGCCTACCGGGACGCCGTCGACCGACTGACGAGCGACGACGAGCTCTGGGCGGACATCGGCGAGCGCCTGATGTACGAGGACGACCCCGAGATCATCCGCGCCGTCCGGGACGGCTGGCGGGACATGGTCGTCGCCGACTGGGACGAGGAGACGATCGACGGGATGGATCGGCTGTTCGACCACCTGCTCGAGGTCGCGGGCGCCGACGCGCTCGGCGTCGATCACGTGCCTGACGACATGTTCCGGCTGGAGGTGTGACGGATGGAGAGACTCACCTTCCAGCTCAACTGGGAGCCGAACGGGTTCCAGGCACCGTACTTCCTCGCCCGCGAACGCGACTTCTACGAGGAGGAGGGCGTCGACGTCGCGTTCCTCGAGGGCCACGGCTCGCCCTTTGCGGCCGAGCAGGCGGCCAAAGGAGAGGCCGATATCGCCCTCGCCGGCGCCAGCGCCGTCCTCTCTGTGCAGAGCCGGGGCCACGATCCGCTGGCCGTCGCGGCGGTGACCGCGAAGACGCCGGCGGCGATCTACACGCTCCGGGACGTCTTCGGCGAGCCCCTCGAGGAGCCCGAACAGCTGGCCGGACGCACCGTCGCACCCTCCGCGACGAAGACCCGGATTCTGACCGCCCAGCTCCTCGAGGACGTCGGCATCCGCGAGGAAGTTGACCTGCTCGAGGTCGATCCCCACACCCACCACCGCGTGCAACACCAGGTGCTCGACGGCAGCGTCGACGCGGCCGTCGGCGTCGTCACCAACGGACTCGAACTCGAGGACGAACACGATCGGGTCGCCGACGAGCTGCCGATCGGGAACCACCTGCCCGTCTACGGGATGACGCTGGTCACGAACCCCGCCTTCGCCGACAAGGAATCCGAGGCAGTCAGCGCCTTCCTCCGGGCGACCGCCCGCGGCTGGGCCGAGGCGACGGCCGGTCCAGAGGCCGCGATCGACGCCCTGGTCGCGCGGAACGCGACCCTCGAGCGACGCCGCCGGATCGAGCGCGAGAAGTTCGAGACGGCCGCCAGAGACCTCCAGTTTAGCAGCCACCTCGAGGAGGCAGGGTGGGGGAACCACGACGGGGAGCGCTGGCGACGCCTCGCGAGCGCGCTCGCCGAGACCGACCTCCTCGAGGGAGAGATCGATCCCGACGCCGCCTGGACCAACGACTCCCTCGATACCGAGGCCCCGGTGGTCCGGAAGTACGCCGAACGGGTGGGGCGGTGACATGCGGGCCGTCGACCACATCAACGTCGACGTCGACGACCTCGAGGCGACGTACGCCTTCTACCGGGACGAACTCGGGCTGTCGGTCCGGCGGCCGCCGGAAGACTTCGACGGCGAGCACGCCATGTTCGCGGTCGGCGACACCGTCGTGACGCTCGCCGAGACGGGACGAGCCGACGGCTGGAACCGTTCGGATCTCGAGCATCCGCTGGACAAGGCCCACCTCGCGTTCGAAACCGACCGGGGAAGGTACGAGGCGTTCGTCGCCGAACTCGACGGCCAGTTCCCCAACCAGGGCCCCTACGACTGGGGCGAGTTCGAGGGGTTCTACTTCCTGGATCCGGACGGCAACCTGCTCGAGGTGATCACCTACGATCCCCCGGCGGACGGACGCGAACGAGACCTGCTCACGCACGACGACGTGACGTAGGTGTCGACCGGGGTCGTGAATGTTAACCGGGATCGGACCTCCGAAGTAGCGCCGGAACCGACCGCGACCGGGACCTCCAAGACGGTCGGTTTCGACTGGGCCTGTATGACCGACGACCGCAATCGCTGGAACGAGAAGTACGACGATCCCGGGTTCGAACTGCCCGAAGAGCCGATCCCGGAACTCGAGTCCCGGATCGAGACGCTGCCGGACGGTCGCGCGCTCGACGTTGCGACGGGAACCGGTCGCAACGCGCTCTACCTCGCCGAGCAGGGATACGAGGTCGACGCCGTCGACGTCTCCGACGCGGCCCTCGAGAGAGCACGGCGGGGGGCTGCGGAGCGTGGCGTCGACGTCGACTGGATTCGCGCGGATCTCGAGGAATTCGACCCCGAACCCGACGGCTACGACGTGATCACCGTGAGCTTCTTCGCCGCCCTCGAGCACCTCCCCGACCTGAAGGAGGCGCTCGCACCGGACGGGGTGCTGGTGTACGAACACCACCTGCGTTCGACCGACGAGGTCGACGTCGGCCCCTCGAGCAAGCGTCACCGATACCGTTCGAACGACCTGCTCCGGGCGTGTCTCGACCTGACGATCCTTCACTACGAGGAGCGCGTGCGGACCGTCACCGACGGAACCGCGGCGGTCGTGACCATGATCGCACGAAACTCGAGCGGGGGAACGCAGTCCTATCCCGACCTCACCGATGGTCGGAGTCCGTAGCGTCTCGAGGATCCCGCGTCTTCGGAGCCCGCCCGTCGGAGAAACCCCAAAAGCGGTACAGAGAGATCGCTTCGAGGCGACGATGCCGTCGGCGTGGTGCGCGAACGGACCCGGATTTAAACGTCTACCAGTCGAAGCGAAAGCACACAGTACCGCGACTTCTTTACTTACTCCCGTATCCGAAACTGAAACGGGAAATTCGGCAACTACCTCTGCGTATGGAACAGCCGGTGATACGTCTGCAGTGCCGACCAACCACCGCGGGGTGGGACTGAAAGGGATAGGGGCTTTCGGGTGATACTGGCGAGTAGCAGATCCTGCTCGCACGAACACACGGGATCGCCACGCCCTCCCCAGCCGATTCGCTCGCTCATCCACAGGAAGACGCGTTGCGTCTTCCAAGCCTTCGCTCGTTCAACTCGCGAAGACCTCGCACAGTATCGTCGACCGTCCTCACTGGCGCTCGGCCGGTCTGCTCACGGGTCACTCCGTTCCCCGTTCGCTCTTTCGAGGCGCTCTCTGCGGTCGCGCCTCGCCGACAGCGCGCGCCACCCAGAAGAAAGGTTAGACCGAGTTGATACGCCGTTCACCTGTATCAACACGACGCTACGAACCTCACTCCGACGCCTCGAACGGATGCGGGGTCGTCTCCTCGGGGAACGGAAACGCGTCGTCCACTGATCGAAGACACCTCGTTTCCGGTGAAACGCGGTCGGCGGAGCACGGTCGCGAGGTGGTTTGTTTCACCGGAACTTCGGTGTGGAGGACCGGTCGCTGCCGTCGGAGATGCCGAGTTTCCGATGGAGTACCACACCACGTTTCCGGTGAACCGGAGCGTTCCGTTCAAAAGCGGACGTTTCGGACGATCGTCGCCGTCGACCGTTCGAGAGCTACTCGACCGTGTCCTCGAGGACGTTTTTGACCACTTCCGGATCCTCGAGGAGCGTGTGTTCGGTGTAACTGCCCTCCGCGCTCCCGCCGCTGTGGCGGGTCTGCTCGAGGATGTCGAGAAAGGCGTGTTCCTTCAGGAGGTCCCGGACGCGACGGAGCGAGAGCGCGTCGGTCCCCTCCTGGCGACAGATCTGTTCGTAGACGTCGTAGATACGGGTCGTGCGGAACCCGCCGTTCTCGACGTCGTTCTCGCGCTGTTGCTCGAGCGAGAGCACCGTCAGCGCCTGCAGAACGTACCTGGAGTGAGGGGTCGAACCCCGGATGAGTTCGCGGAACCGGTCGACTTCCGCGCGCTCTCTGGCCTGGACGACGAACTCCTCGCGAACCGTCTCGGTCCCTCGGGTCTGGGCGATCTCGCCGGCGTACCGGAGGATGTCGATCGCCTTGCGGGCGTCGCCGTGTTCGCGAGCGGCGAGCGCGGCGGCCCGCGGGATCACCGCGTCCTCGAGGACGCCCTCGCGGAACGCGTCGCTTCTCGCGGTCATGATCTTGTTGAGCTGGCTCGCGTCGTACGGCGGGAAGACGAACTCCCGCTCGCAGAGGCTCGATTTGACCCGCTCGTCCATCCGATCCTTGTACTTGATCTTGTTGCTGATCCCCATGACGCCGATCTTGCAGTCGGTTACCTTGCCCGCCTCGCCGGCCCGGGAGAGCTGCATCAAGATCGCGTCGTCCTCGAGTTTGTCGATCTCGTCGAGGATGATGAGCGCGACGTCGTACGCCTCGTTCAGGAGCCGCCAGAGTCGCTTGTAGTACGTCGCGGTGCTGATTCCCTTGTCCGGAATGTAGATATCGGTCGCCTCCGTGTTGACCGAACTCGCGATCGTCTGGACGGCCTGCGTTTCGGTGGTATCCTGCGCGCAGTCGACGTACGCGAAAACCGCCGTGATACCCTCCTCCTCGGCAGTCTCGACGAGGCGTCGGGAGATGTACTTCGCACAGAGGGATTTCCCGGTTCCGGTCTTCCCGTAGATCAGGACGTTGCTCGGGCTCTGACCGAGGATCGCCGGGTTGACCGCGTTGGCGAGGTGGCTGATCTCCTCGTCCCGACCCACGATGCGGCCCCCGTCCGGGAGGTGGCTGATCTCGAGGAGTTCCTTGTTCGTAAAGATCGGATCCTCCCGGACGAACAGGTCGTCGGACTCGGGCATTGACGGACACCGTGTTTCCGGTGAATCGACTTGAGGGTTTCGACGGGAGAACGGGAGGGAGTTTCCGGCCGCACACACACACCGGGTTTCCGGTGAAATCCGCCTCGGGAGTGGGTGGGGTCCAGTGGAAACGGCGGTCGTTGCGAGAACGTCGGATCCGAGTCGACCGCCGATTCCGGTAGGGTATCGCTGAACCCAGCAGGAAACGGCGGACGCGAAACGGAAGAGCGAATCAACGAACCCCGCCGAGGGCTCCGGAACCCCGTCGAGGGCTCCGCAGCTTCCCTTGGAAGAGCGACTGTAGTCCGTGACCAACGTCACTTTCTATAGAATGTGACCGAATCAATGGAATTTACTCAGCAGTAGAGTATAAACGTGGTGATTCTTGACTGGCATCGGTGGCAGTTCGGCGCTCGAGAGACACCGCTTCGCTCTCCCAGTTTCACCGGAAACGTGGTGTGTGTGTGTGTGGAATCGAACGCCCGATCTGCACTCCGAGCCTTCCCGCTCTGTCCTCGAGTTTTCGCGGTCCGCATCCGGAGTCTCGCAGTTTGCGCTCGAGTCCTCACAGCCCGAACCCGAACCCGAACCCGAGTCTTCCGGATTCCGATGAGTCTCGTCTCGCTCCCTCTCGCCGATGACACGCCAGCGCGCTATCGGATCGGGGACTTCTCCGGCTCGGTCCGAAAACCCACAGCTGCAGACTCGTACAGCTACAGCTCCGTTTCGACGAGTTCCGCCTCGCCGTAGGTTTCGTCGACGGACGTGACCCTGACCGTCGCTTCGATCGCGACGACGTCGGCCTCGAGAAAGAGGACGAACCCGTCCTCGGTCTTGCAGACGAGCGTTCCGTCCGATTTCTCGTCGACGATATCGACGGTGACCTCGTCGCCCGGTTCGGGCTTCCCGCCGAGCGGTTCCCCGCACCGCCAGCACTCCCCGTCGTACTCCGGCGATCCCTCCGGGGCGTTGCTCGCTCCGCAGCGAGCCGTCTCACACTTGATGAACGAATCGTGTCGTCCGGGCTGGTATCGTCCCACGGAGCTACTGTCTGTACCGCTCCTCAAAAGCTTGCCCCCTCGAGGCTTCGACGCAGCTCCGCCTGTCGACGCCAGATCGGCTCCATCTCTCGGCGCGTTCGACGATACGCGGCGTACACCTCGTCGTACGTCCCCGCGGCCTCCTCGTTCGGCGAATATCGATCTCGCTCGCCGGCCAGTCGGCCGACGGCTCGCTCGAGGCGCGGTTCGATCTCGAGCCCAACTGCGAGCAGCGCTGCAGCCCCTCTCGCCGCCGGGTGGTCGGTCCGGGGAACCAGAAGCTCGACCCCGAGACAGTCCGCGAGCAGGTCACACCAGAACGTCGATCGACTCCCGCCGCCGGTGAGAAACACTCGGTTCGGCGCTGCGGGAAGGTGCTCGATACAGTCCCGCACCGCGAGGCTGAGCCCCTCGTAGACGCTGCGGACGACGTGGGCCCGGCCGTGCTCCGGCGTCAGTCCGACGAATCCGGCGCGGGCGTTCGGATCGGTAAACGGTCCCCGCTCACCGGTCGCACTGAGGTAGGGGAGAAACAGCACCCCTTTCGATCCCGCCGGCGACGACGCGGCGATCCGCTCGAGGGTCTCGATCCCCTCTTTCTCGAGCAGTTCCTCGCACACCCACTCGAGGCTCGGGGTGCCCGCGTTCGAACCGATCGCCGCCGTCCAGCGGTCCTCGATTCCGAACGCCATGCCGATGCTCTCGCCGCCGGTGCCCGGAGTCCGGGTGATCGTCTGCGTGAACAGCGACGTGCCGAGCGAGACCGCGCCGTCACCGGGGGTGACCGCACCGGCTCCGATGGCCGAGGCGGCGACGTCGATGGCTCCGGCTACCACGGGCGTGCCCTCGGGCAGCCCCGTTCTCGAGGCGGCGTCGCTCGTTACCGTTCCAATCACGTCAGTTCCGGCATAGACATCCGGAATGAGATCGTTCCACTCCGGAATACCGGCTCGTTCGAACACCGTCGGATCGAAATTGCCGGTCTCGCGGTCGAGAAAGGGTACCGTCGCTTCGGTGTAGTCAGTTACTCGAGATCCGGTCAGGTTGTAGCCGAGCCAGTCCTTGCACGAGAACGCGGTCGTCGCCCGCTCGAGCGTTTCCGGTTCGTGCTCGGCGAGCCACGTCAAGATCGGAAGGCACATTCCCGGATACACGGGTGAGCCACATGTTTCGACCAACGCGTCCATCGTTCCGTCCTCGTTCCAGGTCTCGAGTATCGGTGCCGCTCGACTGTCCGACCACAGGACGGCGTCTCGAACCGGCTCTCCCTCCGCGTCGATCAGCCAACAGCCGTCCCCCTGGCCAGTGATGCCGACGCCGTCGATCTCGACGCAGTCGTCCAGCGTCGAGACTACTCGCTCGATCGTCTCTCGGGTTCGGCTCCAGACTGCCGTCATGTTCTGTTCCGCTCGGCCGGAATCGGGGTACTCGGCCGACTGCGTTTCCGTCGCGGTTGCGAGAACGGACCCGCTCGTATCGTACGCAACGGTCGTGATCGCGGTCGTCCCGGCGTCGATTCCCAACAGTACTCGCATACCTTTCGCAATGCACCGTCGTCTTATGAAGGGAAACGACAAACGAAACCCGGTTTTATTTTCCGACTTCTTTTCGGCTCGGTTCGCTCCGATCACTCCCAGCGTTTAACCTTCTCGGGTCACTCTCTCTACTCGACTGATGAAACGCCCGACCCGTCAGAAACAACGTGACGAGCAGACGAAGAACAACACGACTGAGCAGGAGGGCGTTCGGGCGTGTCCGGAGTGCGATTCGACGGCACTCGTCCGGAGTTCGGACGGAAGCGAGGTCAGCTGCGAGGACTGCGGCCTCATTCTCGAGGAGGACGGCATCGATCACGGGCCCGAGTGGCGGGCGTTCAACCAGTCCGAACGCGACAGCAAGTCCCGGGTCGGGGCGCCGACGACCCAGACGATGCACGACAAGGGGCTGACCACGACCATCGACTGGAAGAACAAGGACGCCTACGGCCGCTCGCTCTCCTCGGAGAAGCGAAACCAGATGAGTCGGCTCCGGAAGTGGCAGGAACGAATCCGGACGAAAGACGCCGGCGAGCGGAACCTGCAGTTCGCGCTCTCCGAGACCGATCGGATGGCGTCCGCGCTGGGCGTCCCCCGCTCGGTCCGCGAGGTGGCCAGCGTGCTCTACCGGCGCGCGCTCGACGAGGACCTCATTCGCGGGCGGTCGATCGAGGGGGTCGCCACGAGTACGCTGTACGCGGCCTGTCGGATGGAGGGGATTCCGCGGTCGTTAGACGAGGTCGCCGCCGTCTCGCGGGTCGATCGGATGGAGATCGGCCGCACGTACCGCTACATCTCCCAGGAGCTCGGCCTCGAGATGGAGCCCGTCGATCCGAAGAAGTACGTGCCGCGGTTCTGTTCGGAGCTCGACCTCCCCGAGGAGGTCCAGCTCAAGGCTAACGAGATCATCAACACGACGGCCGAACAGGGGATGCTGTCGGGCAAGTCTCCGACGGGTTACGCCGCGGCCGCGATCTACGCGAGCGCGCTCCTCTGTAACGAAAAAAAGACCCAGCGTGAGGTCGCCGACGTGGCCCAGGTGACCGAGGTCACGATCCGGAACCGGTACCAGGAACAGATCAGCGCGATGGGGATCCACGACTAGCTACCGACGGTCGCGTTCTCTTTCTCTCTCTGCCGCGCCGACAGCCGCCCGCTCGCGAAGGCAGCGTCTTGCCGGGCATCGCCCCTCGAGACCCCGCTCGTCCGCGAGGGCGTTCGGAACTCAGATCGCGATGAGCGTGACGCCGACGACCGCCAGTACGGCCGCGACGAGCCGGATCCGGAAGTAGCGCTCTCCGAGGAGGATCCCACCGAGAACGACGGCGACGATCGCCTGCGTGTTGATCACGGGGGAGGCGATACTCGCTGGCAACAGGGCGAACGCCAGCGTCGTCAGGTGCTCTCCGAGCGCGACGATCGCTCCTGCGAGGGCCAGTTCGGGAATATCCCCGCGAACGCCCGTCGGCGGGCTCCGGACCGCACTCGGGAGGAGCACGACTGCGACCCCGGACAGCAACAGTGGTACCCAGAGCGTCTCCGGGATAGCGAGTTCCTGTAGCGCAACGCGTTTCCCGACGTCACCGATCGCGTAACACATCGCACTCACCAGCGCCAGCTGTGCGGGTCGCGATCGCGCGGCCTTGACGAACGGGCGGAAGAACCCACCGGGGTCGTAGTTCGCCACGTACACCGCGAGCGTCGCGACGACGACCCCGGCGACCTGCAGCGGCGTCAAAAACTGGCCGAGAAACAGGATCTCGAGCGGGAGGACGAACATCGGGACGACCTTGTTGATCGGGGTTACGTACGAGACGTCACCCTGCGCGATCGCTCGCAGAAACAGCACGAACGCGGCGGCGGTCGACGCGATCGTCAGGGCGATCACCCCGAACTCGAGGGGGCCGAACCCGTCGAACGCGACCGTGGAGCGTTCGGTTCGGGTGAGCAGGACCGGCAGGTACCACGCGATCGCGAAGGCGTTGATGAGGACGGTCAGCGCCGCGGGCGGATAGCCCGAGAACGAGCGCTTCAGCACGTAGATATAAAACCCCCAGACGAAAGCGGCGACGATCGCAAATCCGAGTCCGGTGTCCATCGGTCGGACGGAGGAATGCCCGGACTATCAGTCGTTCGATCGGTTACTGATCGAGGCGATACCGTCTTCCGCCCGGTACTCGGCCCGCTTATCGGTGCTTGGTCCGCTAGCTCTCGCTCGAAGCTCGCCTCAGTAACAAATAGGATTTTATGACTGTAATACTTTTATTACTGTATGCCCTATAGATCACCGATGACGGAAGACAACAACACGCGGCGTCGGTTTCTCGCACTATCGGGATCGGCGACGCTCGCGGGGCTTGCGGGTTGCACGGACCGGTTTAGCTCGGAGACGTCCGAGGAAAACGGGAGCGGGTCGTCGAACGAATCGACGTCCGACACCGGCGATCAGGACGTGACGAACAGTTACGAACCGCCGGCACTCACGGTCGAGACGGAGTACGATAGCCGCGAGGAGTTCGGCCAACCCGGGGAGTCGTTCGACGACTTCGAGGACCCCGACATCTGGGAGACGGTTCAGGGATCTGCGGAAGCCGACGAGGATGTCGCCTTCGAGGGCTCCCAGAGCCTCAAGCTCACCGCCGAGGACGGCGAGAACGTCATCGTCGAGCGGAGCATCGAGACGACCGATCTGACCGACCAGGAGTTCTCGCTGGCCGTGCGAACGTCGACCCCCGGAAACGTGGCGGTCGATATCCGGCTTTTCGACATCTACGGCGGGTACGCCCACCACCAGCTTCGAAGCGTCACCTACCGAACGCCCGACATCGGCTGGTTCCGGACGAACCCCGGCGTCTTCGAGGAGAGTTCGGTCCCGCTCGAGCGAGACGTCGTCGACGAGATCCAGCTCATCGTCTACAACACCGGCGACGCGGAGGTGTGGGTCGACGACCTCCGGATCCACGACAAGCCCGAGAAGGGGTACGTGGTGCTGTGCTGGGACGACGGCTTCGACGACTACTACGACGTGGCGAGCCCGCTGCACGACCAGTACGGCGTCAACGCGGTCCAGGCGGCCGTCCGTCAGTGGACGCGTGGACAGCGCGAGGGGATCATGACGGTCGGCCAGCTCAAGGAGCGCCAGGAGGCCGGCGACCAGATCGTCGCCCACGGCACCCACACCCATCTCGCACGGATGGACGCGGAGTCGCTCCGTGACAGCATTCGACGGGACAAGAACTGGGCGGTCCAGAACGAGTTCCAGGGCGGACACTACCTCGTCTACCCGCACAACAGCTTCGACCGGACGGTTCTGGACGTCATCTCGGACTACTACTACGCGGGCGGGTTCAACCAGTCGGGCGACGTCAACCTCACCGGCGTCCACGGCTTCGATCCGCTGGTGCTCCCGCGAACGATCGGCCACGATCTCGACATCGCGATGCGGTGTGTCGACCTCGCCGCCGAACACCGCCAGTGTTCGATCCTGAACTTCCACGCCTTCGATCAGCACAACACGATCGACGCCGACGAGTACGAAACGCTGCTCGAGCACATCGATAGCAAGGGCGACGCGCTCGAGGTCATCGATTTCGACGACCTCTGGACGATGCGACGCAACGGTCACTGATCGAAGACCGTTCGGACGAGCTCCACTAGTGGCACGCTTTAACACGACACGGGTCGTACGGATACTCGGAATGAGCCCCGACCAGCACACACCGTCCGCCGACAGCGAACTCAGAAACAAAGAGGAGACGGAAATTCCGATCGGCGAGCCACAAGAGCCCGACAACCGGGAGCACAGCATGTGGCGGTGTCGGAAGTGCGGCGAGATGGGACGGTTCAGCGGGAGCCTTCCCGACGCGTGTCCCGAGTGCGGAAGCCCGAAGGAGGAACTGTACTACTGGGAGGAGGACTGAGCGGGCGACCGGCCCTCGAGGGCCGATCGCCCGGCGGCGCGCTGGACTCGTCGCGCGCCGCGACCCCGTATCAGCCCGTCAGCTATCGAGCGGAACGCTACGTTTTCGGGTCGGATCGTTTAGGTACGGCTCGAGTCCCGAGCCGTCACGCAGAACGACGTCTCCGGTTCGTCGATCGAACGCTATCACGCCGTGGTCCTCGAGCCGAGGGAGGTGATTGTGATACAGCTCGAGTTTCGCGCGTTCCAGCTCGGTTTCGCCGGCATCGTTTTTTCGGCGAGCGGCCAGCTGCTGGGAGAGGTCGCCGACGGTCGTTCGGCCGTCGTTCTCGAGGAGTTCCTCGACGATGTGCTGGCGATCCGTGTTCGCGAGTATCTCGAACGCCGTCTGGGTGTCCATGGTCGGCCCTCGTCGGTGACTGTCAAAAAGTACCGCGCCAAACTGCATGGGACCGACGTTCTGAACATTTCCCGCAGGGATCGGAGGTTCGCCCCTCTTCGTCGATCGGCGGAGCGGGCGCGCTCGCCGACTGCGAGCCGATCTCGCCGCCGAAAGTACCAGTATCGAAGAGCCGAAAGAGGGTACCGATGGACCCTACGTACGAGTCCTACGACGAACTCGAGACCGCCGACTGGCTTCACCTCACCGAGGGCGAGCAGGTGCAGTGGGCGGGGCGCCCGTCGTGGCTGACGATCGCGACAGCGGTCGCCTTCGGAGTCGGTCTCGCGGTGCTCGGGATCGTCCTCACCGTCTGGCTGTCGGGAGTTATCACCGGCGAGACCGTCCCGTCCTGGGTGGCGTATCTGCCGCTGGTGCTGGTCCTGGCTGGCGCCGGGCAGGTGGGTATGACGTACCTCAACTGGATCCGCCTGCTGTACGTCATCACCGACGAGGAGATCTACGTCAAACACGGGCTCGTCTCACGGGACGTCACGCAGATTCGCCTCGACAGGGTTCAAAACACCGCGTACAATCAGTCGGCGCTCGAGCGTGCGCTTTCCTTCGGCGACGTCGTGGTCTACACGGCCGGAACGTCGACCGACGACGTCACCTTCCGCAGCGTTCCGAACCCGGAGCGGGTCAAACGAACGCTCACCCACCTGCTGAGCGAGAGCCGAACGCCCCGACCCGACGACGGCCTCTGAGCGGCCGATTTCGGCTTCCACCGCCCAGTCGCTCGGACCGACACTCGAGAGTGCGTCGAGGAACTCACGCCGTTTTCCGAAACGACGTCCCCTCGGACACGAATCCGCCCTGACCGGGCCCTCCCGGTCGGAGACCGCTACGTCCCGGGACGAAAGAGGGCGCAGTTCGGACACCAGACGGAGCTGTCGGCCCGGGCGATCTTCCGTCCGCCACAGTCGGTACATCGGTCGGCCGCGTATTGAGCCATGTAATACGAACGACACCACTCGCTAATATGCTTTCCGTAAGAGACACACACACATGCTGCGTTTCCTGATCTTCATCGGAGACCGACTGAACGGGTCTCGGCTCGATCGATCCAACGGGTCGGCCGACGGCGCTTCGAATTCATCGGAAACACGGTGTCTCCCCTCGCGATCCTCTACGAACGCGGCTCGAGCCGATGACCCGTCCGGGCTCGAACGGTCCCTCGGGGCCGGTCCGAGCACCCAACACCCGGACGACGCCTCTCAGGTGGGCTCTTCTCTCGGAACGTCGCCGTCGGACGAATCGCCGGTCGGATAGGTCTCCGTTTCCTCGGCGTCGGCCTTCGCCGTCAGCTCCCGGAACTTCTTCGAACGGCGCTCGAGGAACTCGATCGTCTCGCTGTCCGGCGTCACCTCGCGGGATTCGATCAGGAACGTCGTGATGACGACGGTCTTCACCCAGGGTCTGAGCACGCCGAGGTAGACCGTCAGGCCGATCCCGGCGACGGCGACCCAGCCGAGGATCTCGAACGTCGGCGAGAGGCTCCCGAAGACGGCGGCCAGCGGCGTCAGCGCCAGCAAGAGCCCGAACGCAACCGCGTACATCCCGAGAACGATCGCCAGCGTCGAGCCGAGGATGGACTTCCAGGTCTTCGCGTAGAGGACGACGCCGTCGCGGGCGGCCCGCCAGTTGTTCTCCTCCTCGGCGATGAAGACGTAGGCGATGATCGCCTCGTCGATGTAGGAGGCTGCGAGCCCGATCGCCTTCCGGAGGACGGTGAGGATGTTCTTCAACGTCGGAACGAAGCTCACCAGATTCGACAGCGAGATGGCGGTGTTGTTGAACTGCCGGATCGCCGCCTTCACCAGCTGATCGACGACGAACAGGGCGTTGGCCTCCTTGAAGTGCGATCGCACCTGTCCGGTCCCGAACGCGAGCTGGTTTCGCGGCGTCTCGCCGGTCTCGACGATGTGGGCGATGACGGCGACGTGGCCGGCCGCGACCATGTAGAGGACGTACCGACGGGCGAACCGCATGGCGGCCAGGAACAGCAGGGTCGCGAGGAGCAACCCGACCGCCCCGATCGGTCCGGAGACGGTCCCCGCGTCGAGCAGCGTCAGCACCAGCCAGCCGACGATCCCGAAGTAGACGACCGTGACGAGGCCGAACAGGATCCCGACGGCGATCCGCAACGCGACGAACGGGAGCGTCCTGAGGAAGACGCTCGTCGCCTTCAGGAAGTGCAGGACCACCGCTACACCCTCCGTCGGCTCGCCGGTGACGACGAGGACCCCCTCGCCGAAGTCGTCGTACTGTTCCGCATCGTCGATATCTCTCGTGTTAGCATGCTATCTCCCAAACTACTTCTCCGCCGTCGGGGTCGTGTGCCACGTCGTCGTTCATGTGATCCGAGGGCTCGAGAAAGACCGAGCCCGACGTCCCGGTCCCCAGTTCGAACTCGATCTCATCGTCCACATCGCGGTGGCGAATCATCTCGTTTTCCGGTGGAAAGGTCCTGCTCCCCCTACACGAGGCGTCGTCGTAGGTGTACGTCTCGCCCAGAAACGTGATCTCGGCGGTTCCGATGCTCTCCTCGCTTCCGTCGTCGTTGCTCTCGTCGCTCGATTCCTCCGGTTCGTCACCGCCGTCCGTCGACTCGTCGCTCGTCCCCTCGGCCTCGTCACCGTTGCCTTCGGTGTCGTCCTCGTCCCCGCTAAGGCAGCCGCTCACGACCGGAAGGCTCGCCACTCCCAGCGCTCGGAGAACCGTTCTCCGGTCGACTCTCCCTCCACCGTTCTGATTTGCTGTCGTCATCGATTTCGTGATTCGATTCGTTGTCATTCGACTCTCAGCTCCCGCCGCTCGGCGATTCGTACTCGAGCAGCTCCATCTCGAGCAGTTGCTCGCCGCTCTCGTCGTAGTACGCGACGAACGCCGGAAACGCCAGCTCTGGCGAGAGACAGCTCTCGTGGACGACCGCGCCGTCGATCTCGGTCGTGGCCACGTAACACTCCCGTCCGACGTAGGAGTCGGTGTCATCGACCGCGTATCGGAAGCTTCCCTCGTCGGTCGCGACCCGCCACTCGTAGCCGACGTAGACGCCCTCGTTGGCGGTGACGTACGGCGAGTGTAACCCCGAACCGATGAAGATCGCCGCCGGCGTGGCCATCAGCTCCGAGAACACCTCGTCCTGGCTGCCGGTTACGGTTCGAGCGAACTCGTCCCCGCTTTCGAACGCCAGCTCGGTGTCGACGACGAGCCGATCTTCCCCTGCGTCCTCGACGTTCCAGCTGAAGGTTCCGGGACCGTCCTCCTCGGTCTCGATGCGGTACTCGTAGCGTTCGCCCGGCAGGAACTCGTACAGCCGCCACTCCTCGTCGGTTTCCGGCGGCTCCTCGGGCATTTCGACGTCGATCCCCGTTCGGTCCCGGAGCTCGTCGCCCGCCCGGTCGCTGGCCTCGCTTCTCGCCCTGTTCGTGATGTCGTCGACGCTGAGACAGCCGCTCAACGCGGTGAGTCCGGCGACCGCCACGAACGAACGCCGGCGCACTCCCATCAGACGTACCTCTCTGCGACCTCCCCGGCGACGGGGAGGGCGTAGCGCTCACCGGTGAGCGCCTTGTACGTCAGCAGCGCCCACAGGATGAACCCGAGCGGGGCGAGCACCAGGAACGTCAGCATCGAGATCGCCAGCGAGAGCATCCAGCCGACGAACGGCAGGAACTCGAGGACGAAGCCCATCATGAACACGCCCATCGAGAGGGCGAAGAAGCCGCCGAAGACGACGATACTCTGTGCGGCGTGGAACCGGACGAACTCGTTTCGATCCTCGAGGAGGTAAAACAGCACCGCGATAAACGGTGCGAAGAGGTAGGCGAGCGCCCCCGCGACGTTCTCGCTGAGTCCGCCGACGACGGCCTCCTCCTCGGCAGTCGAGTCTTCGATATCCGCCTCGGCGATCGCCGGATCCCTACTGGCCGACTCCGTCTCCGCCGTAACGGGGTCCGGGCCGCTGGTCGATAGCTGTTCGTCGATATCCGTGTTGTCTGTTGCCATTGGTGTTTCCTCCGTATCGCCGCTTGGCTCGTCCGCTCTCGAGGAGGGGACGAGTTATCGAATCGATGCGTGTCGAATCGCGTCTCGGGTGACGGGTCGGTCACCCGCTGTCGATCGAGCCTTCCACCCCCCCGTCGCGTTCTGCGGGTTCCGTCCCGCCTCTCGCGACAGACTTGCGGGGAAGACGTTCACGCTGCATTACACAGTTGTCACCCGTATGTGAGAACTGTTGCCACGACATGTGTCGCGTCGACGGTCGCTCCGTGCGGGTCGGAGTCGGAACTGGGTACCCGGGATCCGACACATGAAGGTATCATCGTTTTATACGACCACCGAGGGCGATCCTCACGACGTTCGTACCGAGCAGCGACTCCCGCCCGTTCCCCCGACGGGAACGGGGCGTCGAAGTCGTCGATCATGGATGGCGGCCTCATACGGTTTACTGTACGTCATTACCGGCGCAACCGCGACCCGTACGGCGGTTGCGCCGGGAAATCGTTACAGCAATCCGTATCAGTCGCCGTAGAACTCGGCGAACACCTTCTGCTGGGCCGCACGCAGGTGTTGCAGGTACGTCGAGTGAGCGACGCCGAGGGCGGTCGCGATATCGGTCGCGGACGAGCGACGGGGCTGCTCGAAGTAGCCGTGACGGTAGGCCGCCTCGAGCGCGACCGCCTGCTTTTCGGTCAGCGCGCTCGTATCGACCGTGAGCGTCCCGTCGCCGTCCGCCCACTCGCGTTCGACGAGGGACAGCACCGACACGCGCCCGTATCGCTCCTCGAGGCGCTCGACCAGTGCATCGAGGTTCTCTCTCGAGGGGAGTTCGATCCGAAGCACCGCGCGATCGGCGGTGACCCGGGTCGATCGGACGCGCGCGTTGAACGGAGCGACGGTCGACTCCGGCGTCGGACCGTCGACAGTCAGCTGAAACGAATCGGATTCGGCCCGCCGGACCGGGACGACATCTCGGACGGCCGGATGATCCGCGACGGCGGCGCGAAACTCCTCGGTGGAGCCGCCACGGAGGGTGACGTACTGGACGATTTCGCCGTCGCCGTTCGAGTAGGTGCTGTGAACGACCAGTTCCGGCTCCGACGTTTCGACGGCGGCGACGGCGGCGACCTCGCTCAGGTAGTGCGATCCGTCGCGGAGTTCGATCCGCGCCTCGACGCCGTGGTCCGCGGTGAGCGCCTTCCGGGCGTCCATGTGGTGGATCGCGTAGCCGACCGTCGCCGTCAGATCGCGGAGGAACTCGCGCTCGGCGTCGTCGATCGCGTCGGGTTCGGCCCGGTAGGCCGCGAGGACGCCGTAGACGACGTCCTCGTAGCCGACCGGGAGCGCGATCGCGGCCCGAAACCCGCGCTCGAGGGCGAGGTTTCGCCAGTCGGTCGGAAACAGCGCCTCGAGGTCGGAGATCACCTGCGTCGTTCCGGTCCGGGCCGCCCAGACACTGGGCTCGCACTCGTGTTCGGTCCGCTCGAGCGAGAGCCCGATGTCGTCGACGTACCGCCGGTCCCCGGTGACGGCGCGCGGCCGGAGCGTCCCGTCGACGACCGTCCCGAACCAGACGAGGTCGTACCCCTGATCGGCGAGTTCGGTGACGACGGCGTCCTCGAGTTCGTCCCGGTTTCGAGACGCGACGAGCGCTCGCTGAAGGTGTCTGTTGAGGTTTCGCTCCCGGCGGTGGCGCACCTCCTTCAGTCGCTTCGCCGTGACGTCCCTGATCGAGAGCATCGTCGCCGGGGCGCCGTCGTACGTGAGCTCACACCCCGTGTACTCGCAGTGCGCGACCGTTCCGTCGCCGGTCACCAGCCGAATGCGGTGGACGCCGTCAGTGAGGATCTCCCTGTCGATCCCGCGGAACCGCTCGCGGTCGGCCTCGTGGACGACGGTCTCGACGAACCGGGTGCCGACGAGGCCGTCGACGCTCGAGTCGGTGAACTCGGCGAATCGCTCGTTACAGAACAGGATCCGTCCCTCGCGAAGGATCACGATCGCGTCGCGACTCTGCTCGATCACGGTCCGGTAGCGCTGTTCGCTGTCCTCGATCGCCCGCCGCAACGCGCGGCGTTCGACGGCGTTTCGGATCTTGCCGGCCAGAACGGGCGTCTGGTCGGTCTTGGGATCCTTCGGAAGGTAATCGGTCACGCCCGCGTCGATGGCCCGCGCGGCGACCGTCTCGCTGCCCTCGCCCGTGACGAGGATGACCGGGAGCTCCGGCCGTTCCTCCCGGACGCGCTCTATCAGCTGGATCCCGTTCGTCTCCGGCATCCGGTAGTCGACGACGAGACAGTCGTGATCCTCCTCCCTGATCGCGGACAGCGCCTCGTTCGCACCGAGGGCCAGTTCGACGCGCAGCGAGGGCTCCCGCCGTTCGAGCTCTTCGGCCGTGAACGCGGCCCACCGCTCGTTGTCGTCGACGAGCAGGACGTCGATCGGCTCGAGCGACGGCGCTCTCCCGCAGTCGTCGGTCGGCGGTTCAGTCATTCGACCACCCGGCTGCGTCGTCCGACGGGCGTTCGCGCTCGATCGGCGTTCCGGTTCCGTCCGAGGGGGCAGCATCGGCAACCGCGACGGCCGGTACGGCCTCCGGTTCGCGCTCGTCGCCGGCGCGCACGAGTCGGATCGTCACGATCGACCCGGTCGGCCGGTTGTCCGCGACCGAGAGCTCGGCCCCGTACCCCTCGGCCAGCGACCGGACGATGTAGAGCCCGTAGCCCGACCCCTCGTACTCCGTAAGCGGGGTCTCCCCGGTGAGTAGCTCCCGTGGCTGCTCGGGAAACCCGGGGCCGTCGTCGGCGATCGAGACGGTGATCCGGTCGTCGGACTCGACCGCGGTAACGGTCACCTCGGGCCGAGGGCCGTCGTTGTGGACGACGGCGTTCGTCAACAGGTTGTAGAACAGCGACGAGAGCATCTCGTCGGCGTACACCGTCGCGTCCGGGATCTCGGCGTCGGTCTCGACGCGCGCGTCCTCGAACGCGGCCGCCACGACCTCGAGTTCCTCCTCGAGAACCGGCGCGAGGTCGACCGGCCGGGGTTCGCGCTCGCGCTGATCGATCGTCCGCAGGAGTTCGCCGACCGTCTCGGTGAGGTCGACGACGTGCTCGCAGTTCGATCTGATGCGGTCGGTGTACTCCGCGAGCCGATCGTGGGCCTCGGGACTGTCCTCGCGGAGTTCCTCGAGTTCGGGGTCGACCCGACGGAGCAGTCCCAGGACGAGCCCCATCTCGTTTCTGATGTCGTGGCGAACCAGCTGGTTCAACAGCTCTCCCTGTTCGTTTCGCAGCTCCAGTGAGCGTTCGTAGCGTTTCTGTGCGGTGACGTCCCGGAGGACGATCACTCGCCCCACGGTCGTCTCCTGGGAGCGCAACGGCTGCGAGCGGAGTTCGAGGGCCCGATCTCCCTCGGACGTCGTAACCTCGAGCGTCCGTCCGTCGGCCGTTTCGTCGCACAGCTCCGGAAGAACGGCGTCTGCGGGCGTTCCCGTGAACGGCGGCGAGACGCCGAGCAACCGACCGACGCTCTCGTTCGAGTGGACGATCTGCCCGTTCGAATCGAGAACGAGGATCCCGTCCGGCGACTCGCGCATCGCGGTCGTGTAGGCGATCGGCGGCAGATCCAGCAGCCGGTACCGAAACGTCGCGACCCCGAGTGCGGCGACCGAGAGGCCCGCCGCTGCGGGAACGAGGTTCACCCCCTCGCGACCGAACGGCGGAGCGCCCGCGACCGTAAGGAAACTCGCCCCTATCGGGGCGACGACCGCGACAGTCAGCAGGGCGGCCTGTGGGTAGTACGTTCGTCCGGTGCGAACCGATTCGGAGAGCACGACGGCGAGCGTGAGCGCGGCCATGAGCGCGGCGTAGACGAAGCTCAGCGCGACGTGGGCCGGACCGCGGTCCGCCCGCCAGACGACCAGCCCGTCGGCGTCGACGATCCGCGTGTCGATGATCGCCACGTCGTAGGGGTTCGTGATCAGAAGCGCGACGAACGCGACCGGCACGACGAACACCCCGACGGAGAGCGACGGGGTGAGCCAGCGGGATCGATCGGTGTACGCTAGTGTGAACAGCAACAGGAGGGGGCCGACGGCGGCGCTGCCGACGTGAAGTAACTGGTAGCTCCGGAACTGAACCGTCGGGTCGGTGCTGAGGAGTTTCAGCGCCGAAAATCCGGTCCAGATCGCGATCGCGCCGGTCATCGCGGCGAACGCGAGCAACGTCGGCGAGCGCCCGCGGCGTCGAACGCGGGCGACCGCGTACGCACCCAGGACGACCGAAAGCGCCGTCGCGAAAAGGATCGGGTACGCGTAGACGGTGTGTTGCCACGCCATACCCCTTTCTCGAGCGAGAATGATATAACAGTACCGAAGAATATACCCCGTCCGTTCATATCTCCCGTCCTGAGTCGCGGACGAACGAACGAGGACGGTCGAACTCCTCCCGGGATCAGCTCCCGTTCGCTACGATACAGGTTTGGATACCGGAAGTGGACCGATGCGTCCAACTGCCGATCGTTCCTCCCGAATGCCATCATTGCAGAAGTATACTATTCTAGTTATTTATCGATCTCGACCTCGACGAGCTATCGGACCGGTCTTTCGATCGAACGCGCCGTCTCTCCTCGCTTCGCTACAGGTGGCAGTGGCGTCGTTCGTCAGGTCGTCGTACTCGAGTCCGGAGCCCTGCGTATCGGTCCTGATCGCTCACGTTCGGGGACTATCTATAAAATTACACATAACATATCTATACTGACAGTAAGCGTCGAATTTGTCGTTTCCGAACCGCCCCGAGCAGAGCCGCAGAGGGGAGAGGGAGCGCTTAGTAGACGTCGAACACCGACGGGAGCACGTCGGGCATGACGTAGACGAACAGCAGCGCCCAGATTCCGACGACGACGGCGTAGTAGAACAGCGGAATCAGGTTCAGCCGCATAACTCGCCCCTCTTGACCGACGAGGCCGACGGTCGCCAGCGCCGCGACGATGTTGTGGATGGCGACGAGGTTCCCGATCGCACCGCCGACGGCCTGCGTTCCGACGACGATCTGGCTGGGCAGGTCGAGTTCGTGTGCGGCCGTGAACTGGAACCCGCCGAAGGTGATGTTCGAGACGGTGTTAGAGCCGACCATCGCGGCCGCGAGCGCGCCGATCAGCGCCGCCAGCGCGGGGTACAGCGGTCCGGTGGCGTTCGCGGTTGCGATCGCGAGGATCTCGATCATACTGCCCACCTCGGGCGCACCGGGCGCGCCGCCGGACTGGATCATCACCTGGACCATCGCGATCACGAAGATCAGCGCGATGAACGGCGAGACGAGCTTCTGGGCCGCTTCCGTCCAGGCCGCCTTCACCTGCTGGCCGGACATGCCGAAGATGCCGATCGCGATGAGCGCGCTGAGCAACAGCCAGAAGCCCGGCGCGTTCATCCACTCGATCCCGGCGGAGAGGTCGTAGCCGAACATCTCGGACCACTGGATCACCACGCCGATCGTGAACTCGCCGACGCCGGCGACGGCGAAGTCGGTGCCGAGACCCGCGTCGGTGATCGTCTCGGAGATGGGGTCGACCACGCGGGTGACGACCAGCAGGACGATGAGCACGATGTAGGGGGACCACGCCTTCAGCAGCGACATCTGCTCGCCGCCGTTCGGAACGGGGCCGTCGGCCTCCTCGCTACCGGGTTCGATCGCGCCGACCCAGTGGTCGGCCCACTGCTCGCGCGGCGGGAAGTCCCACTCGTCGTCCGGCAGGAGGTATCCCCGCTGGAGCAAGGAGACGGTGATCGCGCCGCCGACCATCGCGCCGATCAGCGCCGGGAACTCCGCGGTGAGAAACCACGCGGAGATCCAGTAGGGGATCGCGAAGGCGAACCCGGAGAACAGACAGAGCGGCCAGACGCTGAGCGCCGGCTTGAGCGAGCGCTCCTCGGGCGGGCTGAAGAAGTAGACGACCATCCCGACGGCGAACAGCGGCATCAGAAAGCCCGTCAGGGCGTGGTAGGTCGCCGCCCACGCCGCGACCTCGTGTGAGTACTCGACGACGCTCATCCCGCCGTCGTTGACGATCTGTTCCTCGTAGATCATCAGCGGATCCTGGATGCCGACGATGATCGGCGTCCCGACCGCACCGTATGTGACCGCGATGATGTGGCCGATCAGCGCCGCGATGACGGCCGCCAGCGCCGGGAACCCGAGTGCGAGCATCAGCGGTGCCACGACCGCCGCCGGCGTCCCGAAGCCGGCGGCGCCCTCGATGAACGTCGCGAGGAAGAACGCGATCAACACGATCTGCACCCGACGGTCGTCCGAGACGGCCGTGAATCCCTTGTTGATCCGATCGAACGCGCCGGCCTGCATCAGCGTGTACAACAGGACCAGCGCGCCGAAGACGATCCACAGGATCTCGAGTGCGGTCATCACCCCGACGAACGACGAGCCCGCCAGGTAGTCCGGCGGGTTGTTCCACCACACGTAGCCGACGACGAGCGCGACGATCCACGCGATCGGCATCGCTCTCGTCGCCGGCCACAACAACCCGACGAGCAACACCGCGACGACCGCGAGCGGTAACGCCGCGACGATGATATCCATCACCATCTGCCACGTTCACCCCGGTTGCGTCGGCGTGTAGCCACCGCCCGTCCGTTCCCTTGCACGGTTTCCTGTCGCGTCGCACCGTCCTTTCGTGTCATGAACGTCCCGTGATCACGTATATCACAAAGTATAATAAATGGTTCTATTTATAATCTGACTATTGAGTATCAGTAGGAGGGAACGAATCCGATACAGCGGCGGGCTGTCACTCGATCGTGAAGCTATCGGTTCGTGAACAGTGCGAAAAATTACAAGGTGTCTGACGTTACCGGGCCGGGAGCAGCTCGTTCACCTTCTCGATCGGGTGCGGCGGCTTCTCCGAAGGTTCGTTGCGGTCGCCGATCTGGCTCCGGCAGGAGGCGCCGGGCGCGACCGGGTTCCCGTCGCTCTCGTCGATCTTCTCGTAGAGGCGCTCGCCGATCGACTTCGAGAGGTCGTAGTGTTCGGCCTCGTAGCCGAACGAGCCGGCCATCCCGCAACAGGTGGTGTCGAGCGGATCGACGGCGTAGCCCGCCCGCCGGAGGACGCCGACGGCGTGGTGGTCCCGTCCGGTCGCCTTCTGGTGGCAGTGGCCGTGGTAGGCCAGCGTCTCGTCGGTCTCCTCGAGCGGAAGCTCCTCGACGAGACGGTACGTGTCCATGTACTCGGTGATGCCATACGAGTGGCCGGCGACCTTCTCGGCGGTCGCGGAGGGTGCCAGATCGAGGTACTCGTCCTGGAACATCACGGCGTCGGAGGGCTCGAGCGAGACGATCTCGTACCCCTGATCGACGTACTCGGCGAACTTTTCGATGTTCGCCACCGCGCGCTCTTCGGCGTCGTCGAGCATGCCGACCGAGAACGCCGCGCGACCGCTGGGGCCGACGTCCTCGGGGACGGTGACGTGGACGCCCGCGGACTCGAGGACGCGGACGGCGGCCTTGCCGGGTCGGGGGTAGCTGTAGTTCGTGTACGTGTCGGGGAACAGCACGACCTTCCGGTCGGCCGCGTCGGGGTCGACCCGCGGGCCGCGCTTCGCGAACCAGTCCTGGAAGGACTCCTGTCGGAAGCTGGGGAGTTCCCGATCGGCGGCGATCCCCGCGACTTTCTCCATCACGAGGCGGCTACCGGGGAGTTTCGGCCCGAGGTTCGAGACGGGCGCGAGCGCGCTGCCGACCTTCGAGAGGGTGTCGATGTTGCCGAACAGCCGCGAGCGCAGGCCGACGCCCTCGCGCTCGTAGTACTGGTACTTCGTCTCGGCTTTGAGCTTCGCCAGGTCGACGCCGGTCGGGCAGTCGCTCTTACAGCCCTTGCAGCCGACACAGAGGTCGAGCACCTCCTCCTGGAACCGCTCGGAGTACATCTCCTCCTCCGGGAGATCGCCCGAGATCGCCGAACGGAGCATGTTCGCCCGCCCGCGGGTCGTTGCGATCTCGTCTTTCATCCCGCGGTAGGTCGGACACATCACGTCGTCAGTCTGACGACAGGTGCCACAGCCGTTACACAGCTCCACGAGGTGCGAAAAGCCCCCCTCATCGGAGAAGTCGAGTTTCGTCTGGGGCTCGATCGAGGCGTAGGCGTGCCCGTAGCGGAGGTTCTCGCGCATGTCGGTCGGCTCCTCGTCGGTGTAGACGACCTTCCCCGGGTTCATCCGCCAGTCGGGATCGAAGACCGACTTGACGTCCTTGAACGCCTGCCAGAGGTCATCGCCGTACATCTTCGGGTTGAACGCGGTCCGGGCGAGCCCGTCGCCGTGCTCCCCGGAGAACGACCCCTCGTGCTCGAGGACGAGGTCGGTGACGGCGTCGGTGATCGACTGCATCGTCTGGATGCCGCCGTCGTCCTTGAGGTTGAGGATCGGCCGAATGTGTAAGGTCCCGCTGCCCGCGTGGGCGAAGTAAGCGGCGGAGGTGTCGTGGTCCTCGAGGACGTCCATGAACTTCTCGACGTACTCGGCGAGCTCCTCGGGCGGAACCGTCGCGTCCTCGATGAACGGGTACGGCTTCGGATCGCCCTCGAGGCTCATCAGCAGCGGGATTGCCGCCTTCCGGAGCTTCCAGAGGTCCGCCTGATCCTCCTCGGTGTACGCCTCCAGGGCGTCGAAGGCGTCGCCGTTCTCGACGAAGTGCTCGTTGGTCCGCCCGACGGCCTCCTCGAAGTCGTCGTGGAGCTCCGAGTCGTACTCGAGCATCAGCGTCGCCTCGGTACCGTCGGGGATCGGCTCCTCGTACTGCGCGAACTGTTCGGACTCGCGGGCGAGCCGGAACACCTCGCTGTCCATCAGCTCGACGGCGCTGGGTTCGAACTCGAGGGCCTCGGGGACGGCCTCGAGGGTCTCGATGAGGTCGTCGAAGCAGTACAGCACGAGCGCCGTCTTCTCGGGGAGGGTGACGAGGCTGATCTCGGCCTCGACGATCACGCCGAGCGTCGACTCGGCGCCGACGAACAGCTTCGAGAGGTTGATGACGTCCTCGCCGTCCTCGTTCTCGTAGACGACCTTGTTGAGGTTGTACCCCGAGACGTTGCGCTTGAGGTCGGGGTACCGCTCCTCGATCTCCTCGGCGTTCTCCTCGACGATCGCGCGGACGGTCTCGTAGATCTCGGCCTCGCGGTCGTTCTTCGAGACGATCCCCTCGTACTCGGGGGAGTCGAGGACGACCTCGCGGGTGTGGATCAGCGAGCCGTCGGCGAGCACGACGTCCAGCTCCTCGGTGTAGGCGTCGGAGATCCCGTAGCGGACCGAGTGGGCGCCCGTCGAGTTGTTCCCGATACCGCCGCCGATCGTCGCGCGGTTCGACGAGGCGGGGTCGGGGGCGAACTTGAGCCCGTACTCCTCGGCTGCCTCGTCGAAGTGGTCCTGGACGACGCCGGGCTGGACCCGCGCTCGCTGGCGATCGGCGTCGATCTCTAAGATGTCGTCCATGTACGTCGTCATGTCGAGGACGACACAGCCCGGCCCGACGGCCTGGCCGCCGAGCGACGAGCCCGCGCCGCGAGCCATGATCGGCACGTCGTGTTCGGCCGCGACGCGAACGGCGTTTTGCACGTCGGCGGCGTCCCGGGGTAACACGACGCCGGCGGGTTTGGCCTTGTAGATGCTGCCGTCGGTCGCGTACAGGACCTGAGCGTACTCGTCGAACCGAACCTCGCCCGTGACGACCGATCGAAGATCCGCAGCGAGATCGACGTACTCCTCGACGTCGTCGTACTCGTGATCGAGTTCGTCACGGAACTCCTCGTAGTTATCTAAGCCACTGCGTGGCTTTTCAACAGCCATTACTCGTCCCTCGGGGATCGATTATGATAAATCCTGTGTCTGTCCTCCCCATGCAATCCGGTAGATACCCACACGAACTGGCGGTTCCCGTAAGGTTTGCCGACCGAGGGGAGCCCAGCAGTCACTCCTCGGAGTCGACGACGAGGACCCGAAGGTCGTTGACGTTCGTTCCGGTCGGTCCGGTTCGGACGATCGCGCCGGCGTCCTCGAGCACGGGCAGGGCGTCGTTGCGCACGAGCGCGCGTCGCCCGTCTGCCGTCGGGACGTCGCCGGTTGCCGCGATCGCCCCGGCGGCGTCGGTCGCGCCGTCGATCCCGTCCGTGTCGACGCTCGCGACGACGACCGCGTCGCTCTCGAGTTCGACGGCAGCACTGAGCACGAACTCCTGATTCGGGCCTCCCTTGCCGTGATCCTCGGCGAGCGTTACGGTCGTCTCCCCGCCGGAGAGCAGTACTGCGGGCGGCGAGATCGGATCGCCGGTCTCGGCGCACTCCTCGGCGATCGCGACGTGGGTGATCGCGGACTCGCTGGCCTCGCCCCGGACCCGCGAGGAGAGGACGAGCGGATCGTACCCCCGCTCGCTCGCCACTTCGCGGGCCGCCTCGATCGCGGTCCGGCCGCTTCCGAGCACGTGGATCCGCACGGATTCGAGCAGCGGATCGTCCGGCGACACCGTCTCGGGGTTCTCGCCGCGCTCGCCGGCCGCCAGATACGCCGAGACCGTCTCGGGAACCGATAGCTCGTATCGCTCGAGCACCTCGAGGGCGTCCGCGTAGGTGGAGGTATCGGGGGCGGTCGGGCCGCTGGCGATCACGCTCAGGTCGTCGCCGACGACGTCGCTCAGGACGAGCGTCGCGACCGTCGCCGGCGCCGCCCGGCGGGCGAGTTTGCCGCCCTTGATCGCCGAGCAGTGCTTGCGGACGGCGTTGATCTCGTGGATGGAGGCGCCACACTCGAGCAGCGACTCGGTGACCGACTGGAGGTCGGCAAGCGAGATCGATCCGGCGGGAGCCGGCAACAGGGCGCTCCCGCCGCCGGTGATACAGGCCAGTACGAGGTCGTCCTCGCCGGCCCGGTCGGCGACCTCGAGCACCCGTCGGGCGCCCTCGACGCCGTCCTCGCTCGGGATAGGGTGGTCGCCCGGGTGTTCCTCGACGACCGACGTCCCGGCCGGATCGTCGGTGACGATGACTCCGCCCGCGAGCGCGTCGCCGAGCGCGTCCTCGAGGGTCCGGGCGAGGTGGCCCGCGGCGTTGCCGCCCCCGACGATGAAGACGTTCTCGTAACGGTCCAGGTCGTACTCGGTGCGCTCGTCTCCGGCGGCGTTCTCGACTGCGAGCACGCCGTCGCGGACGGTTAGCGTCTCGTCGACGATTCGCTCGGGATGGGCGGCCTCGAGGCCGGCGACGAGGCAATCGAGTGCAACCTCGTGGGCGCGCGATCGCTCGAGTGCGTCACGGTTCGCAATCGTAACCATACGTTTCAATGTACGGACCGCGGTATGTAGCTTTCCTGGATCGGTCGCGGCTCCCGTACCCGTCTCCGGTCATGCATGATTGTTGGTGGTAAAAACAGCTTTACCACTCGTACGATATATGATGACATATGTCCCTCGAGGACGAGTCACTGGATTACCACGAGGAGGAACCGCCCGGAAAGATCGAAATCTCGACCACGAAGCCGACGAGCACGCAGCGGGACCTCTCGCTCGCGTACTCGCCCGGCGTCGCCGGCCCCTGTCGCGCCATCGACGAGCGAGCTGACGACGCCTACCGGTACACGACGAAGGGAAACCTCGTCGGCGTCGTCTCGAACGGCTCCGCCGTGCTGGGGCTGGGCGACATCGGCGCGCAGGCCTCGAAGCCGGTGATGGAGGGGAAAGGGGTCCTGTTCAAGCGCTTCGCCGACATCGACGTCTTCGATCTCGAACTCGAACTCGACGATCCCGACGCGATCGTCGAGGCGACCGCGGCGATGGAGCCGACGTTCGGCGGGATCAACCTGGAGGATATCGCGGCGCCGGACTGCTTCGAGATCGAGGAACGGCTCCGCGAGCGCATGGACATCCCCGTCTTCCACGACGACCAGCACGGGACCGCGATTATCTCGGGTGCCGGCCTGCTGAACGCCGCCGAACTCGTCGGCAAACACCTCGAGGACCTCGAGGTGGTCTTCTCGGGTGCGGGCGCGAGCGCGATCGCGACGGCCCGCTTTTACGTCTCGCTCGGCGTCGATCCCGACAACATCACGATGTGTGACTCGACCGGGATCATCACCGAGGAGCGCGCCGCTGCCGGCGACGTCAACGAGTACAAACGCGAATTCGCCCGCGACCTGCCCGAAGGAGGACTCGCGGACGCGATGGAGGGCGCCGACGTCCTCGTCGGGCTGTCGGCCGCCGGCATCGTCTCCCAGGAGATGGTACGATCGATGGCGTCGGATCCGATCATCTTCGCGATGGCCAACCCCGATCCCGAGATCGGCTACGAGGAGGCGAAAGCCGCCCGCGACGATACGGTGATCATGGCGACCGGTCGTTCCGATTACCCCAACCAGGTCAACAACGTGCTGGGCTTCCCCTTCATTTTCCGGGGCGCGCTCGACGTCCGGGCGACCGAGATCAACGAGGCGATGAAGGTCGCCTGCGCTGAGGCGCTGGCCGACCTGGCGAAACAGGACGTCCCCGACGCCGTCATCAAGGCTTACGGCGATCAGCCGCTTCGCTTCGGCCCCGAGTACATCCTGCCGAAGCCGATCGATCCACGAGTGCTGTTCGAGATCGCGCCTGCGGTCGCCGAGGCGGCGATCGAGAGCGGGGCCGCCCGCAGCGAGGTCGATCCCGAGACCTACCGGGAACGCCTCGAGGCCCGCCTGGGCAAGTCCCGCGAGATGATGCGGGTCGTCCTGAACAAGGCCAAGAGCGACCCCAAGCGGGTCGTCCTCTCGGAGGGGGAAGACGAGAAGATGATCCGGGCGGCCTACCAGATCCAGGACGAGGGGATCGCGACGCCGGTGTTGCTCGGCGACCGCGACGAGATCGGGACGACGGTCACCCGGCTCGGCCTCGAGTTCGAGCCGGAGATCGTCGATCCGTCGACCGGCGACTACGAGTCCTACGCCGACCACCTCTACGAGCAGCGCCAGCGCAAGGGGATGACCCGCAACGAGGCCGACGAACTCGTCCGGAGCGACCCGAACTACCTCGGCAGCGTGATGGTCGACGTCGGCGACGCCGACGCCATGCTGACGGGGCTGACCCACCACTACCCCTCGGCGCTGCGTCCGCCCCTCGAGGTGATCGGCACTGGTGACGACGCCGACTACGCCGCCGGCGTCTACATGCTGGCGTTCAAGAACCGCGTGGTCTTCATCGCCGACGCGACGGTCAACCAGGATCCCGACGCCGACGTGCTCGAGGAGGTTACCCGCCACACGGCCGACGTCGCCCGCCGGTTCGACGTCGACCCCCGCGCGGCGATGCTGTCGTACTCGAACTTCGGCAGCGTCGACAACGAGCGCACGCGTCCCTCCCGCGAGGCCGCCCAGCGGCTGCAGGCCGACCCGAGCGTCGACTTCCCCGTCGACGGCGAGATGCAGGCCGACACCGCCGTCGTCGAGGAGATCCTCAACGGTACCTACGAGTTCTCCGAACTCGAGGAGCCCGCGAACGTGCTCGTCTTCCCGAACCTCGAGTCGGGCAACATCGGCTACAAGCTACTCCAGCGGCTGGGCGGCGCCGAGGCGACCGGGCCGATGCTCGCGGGGATGGACAAACCCGTCCACGTCCTCCAGCGAGGCGACGAGGTCAAGGATATCGTGAATCTGGCGGCCGTAGCGGTCGTCGACGCACAGCGAACGGAGAACTGATCGACCCGGGTCTCAGGCGACGCGGTTTTTCAGCTCCTCGTCCGACTGGTAGCGATCGACGTTCTCCGCGACGAGTTCGGCGATGTCGAGGTGGTACCGGTTGGTCGCCGACCCCTTGTGCGGGAAGACGATCACGTCGTCGAAGTCCCACAGCGGCGACTCCTCGGGAAGCGGTTCGGTCTCGAAGACGTCGAGGCCGGCGCCGGCGATCACGTCGCCCTCGAGGGCCTCGACGAGCGCGTCCTCGTCGACGACGGGGCCGCGGGCGACGTTGATGACGTAGGCGTCCTCGCGCATCGCCTCGAACTCGGCGTCGCTCAGCATGTCGTCGGTGGCCGGCGTGTGCGGGACGGTGAGGACGACGAACCTGGCGTCCTCGATCGCCTCGTGGAGCCGATCGGGTGAGAAGATCTCGGAGACGCCGGGTACCGGCTCGTCCGAACGGCGAACGCCGACGACGTCCATTCCGAGGGCGTCACAGCGGGTCGCGGTCGCCTCGCCGATCGTCCCGAGGCCGACGACGCAGACGCGCTCGTTCTCGAGGGTAAAGGGCCGTTCGTACGGCGGCTCCCACCATTCGTTCTCGTTCTGGTGATCTCGGTAGCGATGACCTAGCCGTGCCAACGAGAGCATACAGTTGAGCGCGACCTCGCTGACCGTCGAGCCGTGGATCCCCGAACTGTTCGTGAGCGGAACTCCCTCCCGTTCGTACTCGTCGGTGTCGAACTCGTCGTAGCCGGCGCGGATGCAGTGGACCCAGCCCGCGTCCAGGTACTCCGGTCGCGGGACGTAGGTCGCCACCGCGTCCGTCGGGCCGTACTCGCGGCCGTCGCCGACCAGTTCGGCCGGAATCGGAAGATCGTCGAACGCCTCGACGAACGCCTCCGGCGGGATCACGTTTTCGACCGATTCGTGGACGTACAGCTGCTCGAGCTCGTGGCGCTCGGTCATACGCTACTCCTTCCGTGGAGGGGAATTGAATGTTGCGTATTATTCAGGGCCTCGGGAGAACGAACACAGTCGGTCCGGGTCCCGGGCAGCGGCGGTCGCGTCGCCGCCACCGCAATCTTTTTTGAGCAACGTTGCGCGTGTTGCGGTATGGAGTACCAGGAAGTGGAGGCGACGCGGGAGTTCCTCGCGCGACTCGAGACCGGACAGGACTGGCGCGACGAGATCGAGAGCCTCGCTCGAGCGGCGGAGGTCGAGGCGGGCTGGTTCAACGCGATGGGCGCGGTCCAGGACGCCGAGATCTGGTTCTACGACCAGGACAAGGAGGAGTACCAGTCGGTCTCCTTCGACGAACCGCTCGAGGTCGCCGCCTGCGTGGGGAATATCGCGAAACTCGACGGCGACGTGTTCGCTCACACCCACGCCGTGCTCTCCCGGCGGGACGGCGAGACCCTCGCGGGCCACCTCGAGGGCGGGACCGTCTTCGCCGGCGAGGTCCACCTCCGCGCGTTCGAGGACCCCCTCGTCCGGAACTTCGACGAGACGACGGGTCTGGACCTCTGGCTCAACGAGTAACGTCGGTAAAATCGACTTCTTTGTGGCGGTCGTGACGGTGCCGATCGATCGGTTAGAGCCGAGTCCGGAGATCCTCGACCACGTCTTCGGTTCCCTCCGAGCCGCCCAGGTCGGGCGTCCGCGGGGCGTCCGCGTCGGCGAGCTGTTCGGTGACGGCGTCCCAGAGGGCGTCGCCGGCTTCCTCCTCGCCGAGGTGATCGACCATCATCGCGCCGGAGAGCACCGTCGCCAGCGGGTTCGCGACCCCGTCGCCGACGATGTCGGGGGCGCTGCCGTGGACGGGTTCGAACATCGAGGGGTAGGTCCTCGAGGGGTCGACGTTGGCCGAGGGCGCCAGCCCCATGCTGCCCGTGATGATCGCGCCGATGTCGGTCAGGATGTCGCCGAAGAGGTTCGAGGCGACGACGACGTCGAACTCCTCGGGACGGCGGATGAAGTCCATGCTCGCCGCGTCGACGAGCAGGCGCTCGACGGTGACCTCGGGGTACTCCTCGCTGACTTCCTCGACGACCTGATCCCAGAAGACCATGCTGTGGGCCTGGGCGTTGGACTTCGTGATACTCGTCAGGTGGCCCTCCCGCTCGGTCGCCGCGTCGAACGCGGCCCGAACGATGCGCTCCGTTCCGGTTCGGGTGAAGACCGCGCTCTGAATCGCGACCTCGTGGTCGTGGCCGGGGTGTTCCTGGCCGCCCACGTTCGCGTACTCGCCCTCCGTGTTCTCCCGGTAGACGACGAACTCGATGTCGCCGCCGTCGTACCCCTCGAGCGGGCTCTCGACGCCGTCGAAGAGGATCGCGGGTCGCTTGCAGATCGACTGGTCGAACCCCTTGCGGATCGGCAGCAGGAGGTTGTTCAGCGTGACGTGGTCCGGGACGTCGGGGTGACCGACCGCCCCCAGCAGGATCGCGTCGTACCCCTCGAGCTCCTCGAGGCCGTCGTCGGGCATCATCGCGCCTTGCTCGAGGTGTCGCTCGGTGCCCCAGTCGTACCGCGTGAAGGAGAGTTCGAACCCGTGCCGTTCGGCGACGTCCTCGAACACCGGCCGGGTCGCGTCGACGACCTCGGGGCCGATACCGTCGCCTGGAATACTCGCTATCTCGTAGGCCATGTGGAGTGATACCGCCCGACCGTCAAAAAGACTCTGAAAGGGTCAAGGATTCCTCGTCTACCCGACGAGCGCCCGTGTCCCGCGAACTCGGCGTGTCGATCGGTAGCATCCAGTGAATTTAATACGGTGGTCGACCGGGGGAACGGTATGGAGCTCATCCATATCAACATCAACGTCGCCGACGCGGACGAGACGATCGCGTTCTACGAGCAGTTCGGCTTCGAGGAGAGCTGGGAGTTCGAGACGCCCGACGGCGAGACCCAGAACCGGTATATCGCCGACGAGAACGGCGTCGAACTCCAGCTGTCGGACACGGAGGGCGAGGACAGCTTCGAGGAGGGGTCGTCGTGGGACCACCTCGCGATCGGCGTCGACGACGTCGACGCGACCTTCGAGGAGATCGACCACTACGGCGTCGAGAAGGAACCGGGCGATCAGCCCGAAGCGGGCGCCCGAACGGCGTTCGTCTACGACCCGGACGGACGGAAGGTCGAACTCGTCGAGTCGCTCGACTAACCTGGATCGGCACGCACTCGCCGCGGCGGAGCGGCCGCACGACCGATTTTCCGCTCCCTCTCGGCGGAACTCGGCCCCGTAGATCGACGGCGTCGACGAACCGAACGGCGATCCGCCGACTCGGGAATGACAAACCAGTATAGTTCGGCACTCGAGTTCTCTATTTCAGAATATTCGGCACCAGCGGGGCCGAAACCGAAGCAAATTACAAAAATACTGCTGTAAATATACTGATATCCTCTCGGAGCTACGGAGTGGTAAAAGAAGGGGAACCGACTCGAGTTCTCTATCTCAGAACGAACGCTGACCGTCGAGTACTCGGTCGCTCGGTCCATGAATCGGGTTCGATCGCTGCTCCGTCGGTCGGTTCGGTTCCTCGATCCGCGGCGCTGTACCGAACCGTCGCACGGAGTCCCGGCCGGATACGGCACGTTCACACCGAACTCGGTCGTCTCGGCCGCGAGGCGTTACCAAACGATTTTAATATTAGAATGCAATAGAGCCAGATGGATTCATGAGTACGCATACCGACCGTCTTCACGACCGGAAGTTCGTGCGGACGTTCTTTACTACGCCGACTGCTGTGGAAGGAGAGGACGACTCCGCCAAGATGCTGCAGAGCGCATCGCAACTTCGTGGCATGCAGGCGCCCGACGTCTGGGTGCCGGACAACGAGGACGCGACCGCACCCTCGATGCGACCCGAGGGTGTCGAGAACATGATCGACGTGATCTCGGAGGAAGGCGCCGACTTCCCCGGCGAGATCCACCCCCGCGTCGTCTGGCACCGCGAGAGCCCCGCCACGCGATACCAGGGCTTCCAGCAGATCCTGAAGCTGGCCGACCCCGAAAACGGCGCCATCGAGCATCTCGACGGCTTCGTGATTCCGGAGGTCGGCGACATCGACGACTGGAAGAAGGCCGACGAGTTCCTCACGATCGTCGAGAACGAGCACGACCTCGAGGAGGGGAGTCTGGCCATGTCGGTCATCGTCGAGAGCGGCGAGGCCGAGCTGGCGATGGGCGACCTCCGCGAGGAGATGGGCAAGCCGTCGAACAACCTCGAGCGCCTGTTCATGCTGGTCGACGGCGAGGTCGACTACACCAAGGACATGCGCGCGATCACGCCCACCGGCGAGCTGCCGCCGTGGCCGGAGCTGCGACACAACACCTCCCGCGGCGCCAGCGCGGCCGGTCTGATCGCGGTCGACGGTCCCTACGACGACATCCGCGACGTCGAGGGCTACCACGAGCGCATGACCGACAACCAGGCGAAGGGGATGCTCGGCATCTGGTCGCTCACCCCCGGCCAGGTCGTCGAGGCCAACAAGTCGCCGCTGCCGCCGAAGAACGGGAGCTGGCAGCTCGAGGTCAACGACCGCACGATCGAACTCGAGGAGGAGGACGGACGCCACGTCTACAGCGGTAACGAGGTCGAACTCGAGGAGACGGGCGACGACCAGTACACGCTCCGCGTCGGCGGCGACGAGCTCGAACTCGACGGCGAGGAGCTCTCCGAGGAGCTGCTCGACATGACCTCCTACATCCCGAGCCTGGACGACATCGTCGACTCGATGGAGGAGTTCGAGGCGGCCAAAGAGGCCGGCAAGGGCGCCATCGCGATGGAGCGATCGGGGACGCTCGTCATCGACGGCGTCGAGGTCGAGGTCAGCAACGACCGCATGTGGGACGAGGCGACCTACCAGGCGGCTCAGACGCCGATCACGCTGTTCCAGGACGTCTACGAGAACCGCCCCGACCAGCACGAGGACCTCGAGGACCTCTACGGCGAGGACCTCGTCGAGCGCGCGAGCCTCGTCGGATAACCGGGTTCGGTACCGCGAACCGGATCGTTTCGTTCTTTTTGGACGCTCGTGCTCGAGGAGACGGATCCCTACTCTCACCCTGTCGGCTCGTCCCGGCTCCCTCCGCGGTGGCGAGCGCTCTCGAGCACGGCCGACGACGTCCGCAGTTCGTGCTCGCAGGCGATGGCGGCAGCGGGCGTCCGACGGCACCGTTCGACGCCGACATCCGTAGCACTAACCTATCCTCGCGGACGGGCAATTCCTCCGCTTCGAGGCGTCGGTGTCGGCTCGAGACCGACGACGGACCGTCGCGACTACGACGAGCAATCGTTCTCGATGTGAGAACTCCCTTTCCGTGCAAACCCTGATTTTCGCACGTAGTACCGAACGGCGCTTTCGGACCTCAGACGGCGTCTACGTCCACTTCTGCTGAGAGGAGCAGTTTCTGTCGGCGACCGTAATCGTCGATTCCCCATCGTGAGGGCCGGTACTCGAGGATCGCAGCGTTCTCTATGAGAGACCAACCTTTATTGGTCTCCACTGACTGGCTTCGCGTATGGAAAAACGGGCCAAACACCCCGTCCGGACGACCGAGAAGTCGCTGACGCTTATCGAGGAGCTCAATCGCCGCGGGGGAGCGCGGATCACGACGCTGGCGGACGAGTTGAGCATGGGCAAGAGCGCGATCCACAACCACCTCAGCACGCTCGAGGAGCACGGGTTCGTCGTCAAGAACGGGAACACCTACGAGCTGAGTCTGCGCTTTCTGGACATCGGCGGCCAGCTCCGCAGCGAGATGGACGTCTACAGGGTCGCCGAACCGCAGGTCGAGGCGCTGGCCGAGGAGTCCGGGGAGCTGGTCCACTTCGTCGTCGAGGAGGGCGGCGAGGGCGTCTATCTCTGTCGCGCGAAGGGCGAGCGGGCCGTCGACCTCGACACCTACGTCGGCTGTCGCCACCCCATGCACAGCTCGGCGTTCGGCAAGGCGATCCTCTCGCATCTCCCCGAAGGGCGGGTCGAGGAGATCATCGACCGCCACGGCCTGCCGCCCGTCACGCCGAAGACGATCACGACTCGGGACGAACTCTACGACGCGCTCGAGCGCACCCGGGAACGAGGGTTCGCCGTCGACGACGAGGAGCGCCTTGAGGGGCTGCGCTGTATCGCCGCGCCGATCCGGTTCGACTCCGAGGTTATCGGCGCGATCAGCATCTCGGCGCCGACGGCCCGTATCGACGATGACTGGGCGGAAAACGAGTTCGTCGAGCAGCTCCGTCGCACCGCGAACGTCATCGAGCTGAACAAGTACAAGGTGTAGCTTACTCGAGCGACGCCTCGAGTTTCGCGATCGGGTGGGGCGGTTTCTCGTCGTACTCGTCGCCGATCTGGGTTCTACAGGACGCTCCCGGAGCGACGACGCCGTCGCCGTCGCTCTCGTCGATCTGGCCGAACAGCTGCGTGCCGATCGCGCGGCTCATCGAGTAGTGTTCGGCCTCGTAGCCGAACGAGCCGGCCATCCCGCAACAGCTACTGTCGAGCGGGTCGACGCCGTACCCCGCCCGGCGGAGGACGCCGACGGCGTGGTGGTCCTTCTTCGTCGCCTTCTGGTGGCAGTGGCCGTGGTAGGTCAGGCGTTCGTCGACGGGCTCGAACTCGAGGCGGTCGTCGAGTCGGTGGACGTCGAGGTACTCGCAGACCCCGTAGGCGCTTTCGGCGACGTCGCTCACGTCGTGACCGGTGACCAGGTCCGGGTAGTCCGACTGGAACATGACCGCGTCGCTCGGCTCGCAGACGACGACGTCCCAGCCGTTCCGCACTCTCGGAATCAGGGCGTTGACGTTCTGTTCGGCCTGTTTGCGGGCCGTCTCGAGGAAGCCCTTCGAGTAGGCGGGGCGGCCGCTGCTGGTGGTTCCGGACGGGAGATCGACGTGGACGCCGGCGGCCTCGAGGAGCCGAACCGCCGCCTTGCCGATCTCGGGATCGTTGTACTCCGTGGTGACGTCCGGGAACAGCAGGACCTTGTGGTCGGCCGTCTCCGGATCCACCGCTGGCTCCCGGCTCTCGAACCAGTCGGTGAACGTCTCCCGGTGGAACGTCGGCAGGGACCGCTCCCGGGCGATGCCGACCGTCTTTTCCATCGCGATCCGCGCGCCGGGAAGTTTCGGCGCGTAGTTCGACAGCGGCGCGGTGGCGCTGCCGAGCTTCGAGAGGGTGTCGATGTTCGCGAACATGCGCTCGCGGATCGAGGCGCCGTTTCGCTGGTGGTACTCGTGTTCGACCTCGACCTTGAGCTTCGCCATGTCGACCTCGCTCGGACAGTCCTTCGCACACCCCTTACAGCCGACACAGAGGTCCATCACTTCGGTGACGAACTCGTCGGAAAAGGCCTCGTCGGGCTCGAGTTCCCCGGTCATCGCCTGGCGGAGCATGTTCGCCCGCCCGCGGGTGCTCGTGATCTCCTCGTCGGCCGCCCGGTAGGTCGGACACATCACGCCGCCAGTACCCTCCTGGCTGGTCCGACAGCCGCCACAGCCGTGACAGAGCTCGACCATTCCCTGGAACCCGTTCTCGTTCTCCCAGTTGAGGGCGGGGTCGAAGCCCGCCTCGAACTCGCTGTCGGGACCGAACCGGAGGTTCTCGGTCATGTCGTGGTCGCCACAGACCGAACCGGGGTTGAGCAGCCAGTCGGGATCGAACGCGGTCTTCAGCTCGCGGAAGACGTTCCAGATGTGATCGCCGTACAGCTTTCGGTTCCACTGGGTCCGGGCGCGACCGTCGCCGTGCTCGCCGGAGACGCTGCCGCCGTACTTCACCGCGAGGTCCGTCGCGCCGTCGGCGATCGCCTCCATCGTGTCGACCCCCTCGGCCGTTTTCGTGTTGACGAGCGGTCGGACGTGCATACAGCCCGGCCCGGCGTGGGCGTAGAAGCTTCCGAACGTCCCGTTTTCCTCCATAACTTCCTGGAAGTCCGCGACGTACTCCGTGAGGTGCTCCGGCGGGATCGCGATGTCCTCGATGAAGGCGATGTGTTTCTCGTCACCGGTCCGGGAGAGCAGGATCGGCGTCGAGGCCTTTCGCATCTTCCAGAGCCGGGACTGCTGTTTCTCGTCGTAGGCCGTCAGCGCGTCGAACGCGATCTCGCCCTCGCGGTCGTCGATCAGCGCCTCGACCAGTTCGCGGCCCGCCTCCTCGTCGTCGGCGTAGAACTCGACCAGCAGGAACGAACTGGTCCCCTCCGGGAGGATGCCGACGACGTCGGCGAACTCCTCGGTGTTTCGCGCCAGGTCGAGCAACACGTCGTCCAACACCTCGACCGCCGCGGGATCGTGTTCGAGGATGTCCCCGACGTCGTCCATCGCGTCGAGCAGACTGTGGTAGCAAAGCACCGCGACAGAGGTCGTGTTCGGGATCGTCTCGAGGGAGACCTCCGCTTCCGTGACGATCCCCAGGGTGCCCTCGCTGCCGACCAGCAGCCTCGCGAGGTTGACGGTTCCGCTCTTTGCCTCCTCGACGAGCATGTCCAGGTTGTATCCCGAGACGTTTCGCTTCAGCGTCGGGTAGGCATCCTCGACGGCGTCGCTCTCCTCGTCGACGATCCGAGCGACTTCCGCGTAGATCCGCTCGAGGAGCTCCCCGTCGGGGTCGGCGCGTTCGCGCAGTTCCTCGAGGTCGATCTCGCCGAACCGCTCGACGGAGCCGTCGGCGAGGACGACCTCCGCCTCCTCGACGTAGGCGTCGGTCTTGCCGTACTGCAGCGAGTGCGCTCCGGTCGTGTTGTTCCCGATTGCGCCGCCGAGGGCGCTCCGGTCGGCGGTCGACGGGTCCGGGGCGAACTTGAGTCCGTGTGGCTCGAGGGTCCGGTTGAGTTCGCCGACCGTGATCCCCGCCTGGGCTCGAGCCCGCCGGGCGTCGGGATCGGTGTCCGTCACCGCGTTCATGTAGCGGGTGAAATCGAGGACGACGGCCTCGTTGACGGTCTGGCCGGCGAGGCTCGTTCCGCCCCCTCGGGGGAGTACCGGGATCTCGTGGTCCGCACAGTAGCTCATCACCGCGGCGACGTCGTCGGTTCCGGTCGGGTAGACGACGCCGATCGGCAGCATCTCGTAGGCGCTGGCGTCGGTCGCGTACAGCTCGCGGGAGTACTCGTCGAAGCGGACGTCGCCGTCGACCCGTCGCTCGAGCGCGTCGACGAGATCGGTCCGTTCGGTCGTGTCGTTCTGGTAGTCGTACGCCGCGCGACGATCCGTCGCAGGGTCTCCGTCGATCGGTCTGTCGTGTGTAGCCATTGGTTGTCTGGTGTTCGGGTTTCTGTTGCAAGCGGGGCCGGAACCGACTCGGGAAGCCGCCGAGGGCGTCTACCCGTCGGTCCCGTCGTCGGCGACCGATCGGGCCGTCCGCCGAGCCACGAGCCGGTCGGTCGGGAAACGGGGAGCGCTCACCGATCGTTTGCTAACCGCTTGCATATCTTGTGCGTGATAACTGCTAGTCGCGGGAGGTCACATAACTGTTGTGCCACTCCGTTACAGACGTCGGTCGTCAGACGAAAGGCGGGCATCCCCGGTGTGTCGGTCTCACTCCGCGTAGCCGTCGTTCGCCCGGTAGACGACGATCAGATACGCGGTGACGACGAGAAACACCGTCGCGTACAGCACCGATCGAACGGACAGGGAGTAGACGAACGCCGACGTGTTGAGCACGATTCCGCCCAGTACGAGTCCCCGCTGGAGTCGCGGCATAGCCGTCGGTACGAGGACTCGAGTCTTAAATACGGTGATCGGACCGTCTCCGCGGGATCGGTACTACTCGCCGTCGTCCCCGACTGCCCCGTCCGTCGCCTCCTCGACCGTCTCGAGCTGGTGGACCGGATACCGCCCGTCCTGTGGCCAGCCGACCGCGGCGAGCTTGCACGGCTCCTCGAAGGGGTTGTAGACGAGGTGGGCGCCCGCCGTCCCCTCGTCGAACGCGATGATATCGTCGGTCTCGAGCGTCACCGTCGCGTCGGTCGTTTCGGCGCGACAGGACCCGGAGACGACGTAAAACAGCTCCTTCTGGTTCTCGTGGTAGTGAAACTGGTTCTGCGAGAGCCGTTCGCCCGACTCGAGCACGGCGACGTTGAAGTTGAACGCGTCGATACCGAGCGCCGGCGAGGCCTCCCACCGGCGTCCGGGCTTGTCGGGATTCGTCTCGAGCTCCTCGAGTGTGACGTGTTGCCAGCCGTCTTCCATACGCTACCGGTCGCACGTCGGAACTTAGCCGTTGTGATAACGGCAGCCTCTCGCTCGCTCCGAAACGGGTCGGGGGGTCAGCTCCTGCTGACGATCCCTTCGACTCGTCCCTTCAGGAAGGGGCCGAACAGGATCAGGAAGATGGCGAGCGACAGCAGGAACGACAGTGGCTGGTTGATCGGGTCGATGAAGATCGTGTACTCGCCGCCCGAGATCTGCAGCGACCGGAAGAAGTTCTCCTCGGCGATCGGACCGAGCACGATCCCGAGGACGAACGCGATGATCGAGTAGTTGTTCCGGACCATGTAGAAGCCCAGAATCCCGAGCACGATGACCGCGCCGACGTCCCACCAGTTCTGATTCAGGGTGTACGCGCCGGCGTACGAGAGCACGATGACCATCGGAATGATCAGCGTCGTATCGAGTTCGGTGATCTTGCTCGCGTACGGGATCAGCGTCAATCCGACGGCGAGGATGAGGATGTTACCGAGGAACAGCGAAATAAACAGCGCGTACGTGATCTGAAGCTGCTCGCCGAAGAGGACGGGACCCGGTTGGAGTCCGTGCATGAGGATCCCCCCGAGCAGGACCGCGGTCGATCCGCTGCCCGGAATCCCGAACGACAGCGTCGGAATGAGCGATCCGCTCACGGTCGGGTTGTTCGCGGCCTCCGGCGCGATGACCCCGCGAGGATCGCCCTCGCCGAACTTCCCGTCCTTGGTCGAGGAGCGGGCCTCTTCGGCGTAGGCGACGAACGTCGACGTCGTCGCGCCCGATCCGGGAACCATCCCGATCCCCATTCCAATCAGCCCGGACTTCAGCGTCGTCACCGGGTACTTGAAGACCGTCGTGATACCGTCGCGAACGCTGCCGGCGAGTTCGACGTCGTCCTCCGAGATCTGTTTGCGGGCGGCGAGTTTCATCATCTCGGCGAACGCGAACATCCCGATCAGCGCCGCGACGAAGTCGATTCCCTCGTAAAGCCCGAACTGGCCGAACGTGTACCGCGGGCGCGGGCTGAGGATCGCGGTCCCGATCGTCGAGATCATGAAGCCGAGCGCACCGGCGACCAGTCCCTTGACGATCGATCCCTGTGTGACGATCGTGATCAGGGAGATGCCCAGAATCGCCAGCAGGAAGTACTCCGGCGAACCGAACGCTAACACGACTTCGATCAGGATCGGCGAGAGGAGAATTAGCGCGATCGCGGCGAGAAAGCCGTTCAGCGCCGACGCCGTCGTCGCGATGGCGAGTGCGTTCTTCGCGAGCCCGTTCTGGGACATCGGATATCCGTCGAGTGTCGTCGCCGCGGCGGACTCGGTCCCGGGTGCGTTGATAAGGATCGCCGCGATCGAACCGCCGAACATCGCGCCGCTGTAGATCGCGACCAGCAGGATGATCGCCGCCGTCGCGTCGAGCGGCAGCGTCAGCGGCAGTACGATCGCCATCCCGACCGGTGAGCCGATACCGGGAAGCGCGCCGAGGACGATACCGAGGAGCAATCCGAGCGCCAACCACATCACCATCTCGGGAGTCGTCGCGATCGACAGCCCCTCGAAGAAGGCGTCGACTGCCATCTACGAACCACCTCCCAGGAGTACCGGCGGGCCGTCGAACAGCATCGGCACGAGCGGACTGAAGTCGAAGACGTACCCCTGATCGAACGGCAGTATGAGATACGTCATGAACAGGTAGATAACGGCCGTTCCCGCAACGGCCAGTCCGACGCTGACGAGGGGGTTGGTGCGGAACCAGAGGGTGTATCCGAGGATGTACAGCGGCGTAACGAAGAGGAAGCCGGCGGCCCATCCCGCGACGAAGTATAACACCGCCGTCGAGACCATGAATACCGTCTCGTTCACTTCGTACCCGTATTTCGCACCGAGCGTGTCCTTCTTGTACTCCTCGGCTTCCGGTTCGGGTTCCTCGAGCTGTTCGTCGACCTCGTCGGCCTGGTCGATCACCTCTGACTCGTCGGAGCTAGTGATACTGACGCTCTCGGCGACGAACCGCTGGAGGGGGCCCGGAAGGTAGTTCTGCAGTAACAGCAGCAGCGAGCCGATAAAAACCGCCGCCGCGGTTAACTGAGGAAAGACGCGAGCGTCGTCCGGGTAACTCTCGATCACCGGCTCGATAATAAACACCGCACTCACGACGAGGAACGTAACGAGCATGATCCGCTCCGGCGTTACTTTCCCCGTAATTGACTCTGAGTTACTCATTATAATATAACAACGGCGAGGGTAGTTACGAGTGCTCTTCGATCAGATCGATGATCTCCAGTTCCTCCATCTCCTCGAACGCGTCGTCGATCGCCGCGTTCGCTTCCTCGGGCCCTTCGTAGAAGATCGGGTTCCCGGTGTCCTCGGACCACTCCTCGTACCGTTCGTCCTGTGTCGCCTCTTCGACTCGCTCGGTCAGTTCCTGGATGACGCCGTCGGGCGTGTCCGGGGGCGCGTACAGCCCACGGGTGACGCCGGAGATGAAGTCCATACTCGGATACCCCTCGTCGGTCACCGACGGGATGTCGGGGTACACTTCGGTTCCCTCGCTCCAGAACGTACAGACCGGGTAGACCCCGCCTGCGGAGACGTCCGGTTCCGTCCCCGCGTCGGTTCCGATCCCGCAGGGAACCTCGCCGGAAGTCACCGCTTCCGCGACCGGACCGGTACCAGTGTACTGAACCCGATCCTCCCACTGCCAGTCGTACTCCTCGGCGTACCCCTCACCGTGTTTCGCCAGCAGGGTCATGATGTCCTGCGGGCTGCCGGGTTCCTGGATACCGATCGAGTTCCACTCGCCGGAGTTGTGCATCTCACGGACGTCGTCGAACGTCTCGACCTCGCCCTCGTACTCCTCGTTGACGATGAGACACCACGTCGAGCGGCCGATGTTCGCGATTCCTTCCAGTTCGCGCTGGTCGAAGCCGGGGTCGTCCAGCATCTGTGGCGGCACCTCGAGCGGGGTCGCGCTCCCGGAGATCGTGTGTCCGTCCGGGTCGGAGCCGTACAGTTCGCCGAATCCGTTCAGGCCGCCGCCGCCGGGAACGTTGTCGACCTGGATATCCTGGTCCATCGCGTCGGTGAGCGATTCGACGATCCCGCGAGCGTAGACGTCGGTACCGCCACCCTCGTCGTACGGCACGATGTATCGGATCGTCTCGGAGGGCTCCCAGTCCTCGTCGTCCCCCGCGTCCGGGTCGTCGTCCTGTAGACAGCCAGCCATCGATACGGCAGCTCCCGCACCAGCGATCCCGAGGAACCCTCGCCTGGTCGTTGCATCCACCGTCAAACGTCGTTGAGTTGATTTTTCGGACATACGTATCGACCACAGACCCTGGAATTCGTTACTCGACTCCGTGAGTCAGGGTCACACTACCATGATCAAATAGTACAGATATAAAGCTTTCTCTTATCGTGGCTCTCGATCCGACCTAATACGAAAAATTAAGATTTCAATAGTAAATAGTAAACTATTCCCGCGGACTGCGACCGACCGATCCCGGCTCGCGAACGGTACCCGAAGGGCAAGTAACTGATTTATGGGTGGAGGTCGTCAGCGTAGCTATGACTGTCGTTGCCGCCGTCGACCGTTCGGACAGGGCACCCGCGGTCGTTGCACAGGCGAGCGAACTCGGCGAAGCGTTCGGCGAACCGGTCGAAGTCGTCCACGTCCTCACTCGAGACGAATTCGTCTCCCTCGAGCGAACGAATGTGAGCGAAACGGGAGGGACGGTACCGGTCGAGGACGTCGTCGAGATCGCCGAGGAGATCGCGGAAGAGGCGATCGCGGAAGCCGGCGTCGACGCGACGCCGGTCGGCCTCATCGGAGACCCCGCGGACGAGATCGCTAACTACGCCGACGATGTCGAGGCGACGTACCTGGTCGTCGCGGGACGCAACCGATCACCGGTCGGGAAGGCCCTGTTCGGGAGCGTCGCACAGTCGGTACTGTTGAACGCCTCGTCGCCGGTCGTCTCCCTTCGGGTCGAGTGAGCTACCGGCGAGGATCGCTCTTCGATCCGCGGAGCTACCGCTGGTCGACCCTGCTCCGTGCGGTGCGGAACCGTAATACAAAATTTTTTGCGAGAGAGCCACTAACGAGGAGGCATGGGTAGCTACAGTGCCTACGAAAGCATCACCCTCGACGTCGACGACGGAGTAGCGACGATCGAGTTCCACCGCCCCGAGGTCTACAACGCGCTCAACAACGAGGTCATGCTCGACCTCAGCCGCGCGTTCGACGAAATTCAGTTGAACCGGGATATCGACGCCGTCGTGATCACGGGCGAGGGCGAGGACGCGTTCTCCGCGGGTGCGGACATCTCCCAGTACGCCGGAACCGCCGACGAGCACGATCCGCTCCAGCGGGACCGCCAGGAGCTGTTCTACGAGATGTACCAGAAGCCCTACGACTGCCACGCGCCGGTGATCGCGAAGATCAACGGCTACTGCGTCGGCGGCGGGCTGATCTTCGCGATGTACTGCGACCTCCGGATCGCCGTCGACGACGCCAAGTTCGGCGTCCCGACGGCGAACATCGGCCAGATCCCCACCGGCGGTTCGACCTGGCGAGCCGTCGAACTCGTCGGCGAGGCGAAGGCGAAGGAACTCGTCTACACCGCGGGGATGATCGACGCCGACGAGGCCGAGCGAATCGGCCTCGTGAACCACGCCGTCCCGCGCGAGGAGTTAGACGAGACCGTCGACGGGATCGTCGACGCGATTCAGGACACCGGGCGCGGTGCGGTCAAGAACTCCAAACGCGCGATCAACGGCGCGGTACGCGCCGGCAGCCTCGAGGAAGCGCGGGAACAGGAGGCCGAGATCTGGTGGGAGCAGTTCGCCACCGACGAGCGCCGCGAACTCGTCGACGAGTTCAACGAGGGCCAATGACCGGGGGACCGCTTTCCGGCGTCTCGGTCGTCGAGATGACCGGTCACCGCGCGGGGCCGTTCTGTGGCGCGTTGCTCGCCGACATGGGCGCCGACGTCGTGAAGATCGAACGCCCGGGCGTCGGCGATCCGGCCCGATCCCAGGGGATCGGTCCCGACGGCAAGTCCGGCTACTTCATGGCGAACAACCGCAACAAGCGGTCGGTTACCCTCGATCTCAAGACCGACGCGGGAACGGAGGCCGCCCGGGAGCTGATCGCCAGCGCGGACGTGTTCGTCGAGAACTTCGGCTACGGCGTCACCGACAAGCTCGGCATCGGCTACGACGAGATCAGCGAGCGCAACCCCGGCATCGTCTACGCGAGCATCAAGGGGTACGGCGAGACCGGTCCCAAGCGAGAGCAGCCGGGACTCGACCTCATCCTGCAGGCCGAGGGCGGGATCATGAGCGTCACCGGACCCGAGGGCGCCGAGCCCGTCAAGGTCGGCCAGGCGATCGGCGATCTCACCACGGGGATGTTCGCCGCGATGGGCGTCCTCGCGCGACTGTACGAGCGCGACCGCCTCGAGGATCCCGACGCGTTCGTCGGGAAGTTCGACGTGGGCCTGTTCGACTCGATCGTCACCCTGCTCAACGAGTATCTCACCGAGTACTCGATGGACGGCACCGTTCCCGGCCCGCAGGGCGTGACCCACCAGACGCTGGTTCCCTACCAGCGCTTCGAGACCGCCGACGGCGCCATCGTCACCGGCGTTCCCAGCGACGACCGCTGGGACGATTTCGTCGACCTCCTGGGTGAGGAAGAACTGCGGGAGTACCCGACCAACGACGACCGCCAGGACAACGCCGATCGCGTGACTGAGCTGATCCAGACGGCCCTCGAGGGGGAGTCCACCGAGCACTGGCTCGAGCAGCTGACGGCCGCGAACTTCCCCTGCGGTCCGATCAACGACGTGGCCGACGTCGTCGCGGACGAGCAGACGAGCGCCCGAAATCTCGTCGTCAACCACGAGGATCCCGACTGGGGCGAGTGTCTGCTGCCGGGCCACCCGATCAACTATCCCGAGTACGACACCGTCGTCCGATCGCCGGCGCCGCGACTCGGCGAACACACCGAGGAGGTGTTCGACGAGGTCGCGGGCGACCAGACGACCCTCGAGCAGTGGAGCGAGGACGGCGCGTTCGGCGACTGACCCAACACTTCTTTCGAAGCGGTTTACGAACGGTCCCGAGCGGCGGCTCGTCGCGTTAGCCGTCGAAACGAGAGATCGGAGAACGGGAGCCGTTACTCGAGGTCCGGCCGCGAGAGCTCGGTCTCCTTCGAGGTGATGATCTCGAGCAGCGCGGGCGTGCCGGACTCGGTCTGTTCGATGGCGCGCTCGATGGCCGGGCCGACCTCGTCGGGATCCTCGACGCGCTCGCCGTAGCCGCCCAGCGCCTCGCCGACGTCGGCGAAGTCGCCGGAGAACGGGGTGTCGTAGGAGGCCATCTCGTAGTTGTTCAGGTGGATCGTCAGGATCGGAATGTCCTCGCGGGCGGCCGTCTCGAAGTCCAGGCCGGTCATTCCGATCGCGCCGTCGCCCATGATGTTGATACAATGTTTGTCGGGGTGGAGCAGCTTCGCACCCAGCGCGAGCCCGAGCCCGTAGCCGAGCTGGGTCGTCTTCCCCCAGCCGATGTACGACAGGGGCTCGGTCGACTCCCAGAACGGCGCCAGGAAGTCCCGCGGGTTGCCGGCGTCGTGGGTGATGATCGTGTCCTCGGCGTCGAGGACCTCCGTGAGCTCGTGGATCACGCGGTAGGGGTTGATCGGCGTCTCCTCCGATGTGAGCTTCGGCCGCCACTCGTCGAGCCACGCCTCCCGTGCGTCCTCGATCTCGCTGACGACGTCGTCGAAGCGACCGCGGGAGTCGTCGACCTGTGCATCGACGGAATCGACCAGCGCGTCGAGGGTCAGCTTGGCGTCGCCGACCAGCGAGTAGTCGGACTCGACGTCCTTGTCGATGTCCGTCGAGTCGAGCGTCGAGTGGACGATCGTCGGGCCGTCGGGGACCGTAACGCCGTAGGCGGTCTCGGTGAAGCTACAGCCGACGCCAAAGAGCACGTCGGTCTCGCGCATGAAGTGTGCGAGCTGTCCCGGTTCGCTCTTGCTGGCGGCGCCCAGCGACAGCGGGTGGTCCTCCGGGAACGCGCTCTTGCCGTTGAGGCTGGTCGCGACGGGCGCCTCGAGCGTCTCGGCCAGCTCCCGTAGCTCGTCCCACGCCTCGGCGTAGTGGACGCCTTGACCGGCGAAGATCACGGGGTTCTTGGCCTCGAGCAGCACGTCCGCGATCTCGTCGACGCCGTCCGGGTCGGGACCGGACCGGTTCGAGTCGGTCGGCCGGTACTCGAGGTCCTCCGAGAGGTCGGTGTAGAAGACGTCCTTCGGGACCTCGACGACGGCCGGACGCGGACGACCGTTCCGGGCCGCGCTGAACGCGCGGCGCATCGTCTCGCCGACGGCGTCGGGCTTGGTCAGCTGTTCGCAGGACTTGCTCACGTGCTGGTAGTTGACCAGCGAGCTGAACTTGGGATCGACGTCGGTCTTGGCCTCGTCGTAGCCGGCGGGGATCGCGACGATCGGCGCCGACTCGCCGTAGGCCTGGGCGACGCCGCCGAAGGAGTTCTCCGTGCCGGGGCCGTGCTGGCACGCGAACGCGCCGACCCGCTCGCCGGAACTCAGTCGACCGACGGCGTCGGCCATGTGGACGGCGGTCCGTTCCTGTCTGGTGATGATCGTTCGGATCCCCTCCGCTTCGGCCGCACCGGTGTCGAAGAGCGGGTTGCTCGGGAATCCGAACAGATACTCTACTCCTTCCTCTTTCAGGGTACGCGCGATCGCTTGATTGACATCCATAGTGTTTGCTCCGGGTAGGGCTATCTACTCCTACTCCCGAGCACTATCATAAATCCTTCGACGCCTGCGGTCGGTTTTCGGCCGAATGCGGGGTTATCGCTCCAAGAATCCGTCGTCTCGTCCCGCAAGTCGGTCGCCGTCGGATCGTATACTCGATCCGACAGTGCCGCCGCTCTCGAGGGGGCTCGATCCCGTCTTCCCGTGGGATTAGCTTGACAACACCCCCTTCCGGCGAAGCTCTTCGATCTCCGCTTCGGAGTATCCCAGCGCCTCGACGACGGCCTCGGTGTCCTCCCCGAGCAGCGGCGGCGCCTCGTCGAACCCGCTTTCCGACTCCGCGTAGTTCAACGGGTGCTCGAGGATCGGGATCTCGCCGGCGGCGGGGTGAGAGAGCGTCTCGATCGCGCCGCGCGCGTTGACCTGTTCGTTGTCCAGCGCCTCGTCGACGCTGTAGACCGGTCCGACCGGCAGGTCGGCGTCGTCGGCGAGGCGTTCGACCCACTCGTCGGTCGAGCGCTCGGTGAGCGTCTCGGCGAGTTCCGCCTCGAGGGCGTCCATGTTCTCGACCCGGTCGGCGTTCGATTCGAACCTGGAATCAGAAGCGAGGTCCTCTCGTCCGATCTCCGCGCAGAACTGCTCCCACAGCTTCTGGTTGCCGCAGGCGACGTTCAGGTAGCCGTCGGCCGTCGGATAGCTCTGGTAAGGCGCGAGGACGGGATCTTTCGTCCCCATCCTGGTCGGCTCGTCGCCGACGAACGCCTTCGCGGCCTGTTTCGTCAGCCAGGGCAGCGCCGCGTCGAGCATCCCGAGTTCGACGCGTTCGCCCTCGCCGGTCCGCTCGCGCCGGTAGAGCGCGTTGACGATCCCGAACGCGGACCACATCGCAGTGATCAGATCCGTCTGCGGGAGCCCGACCTTGACGGGGTCGCCGCCCTCGGGGCCGGTGACGCTCATCATGCCGCTCATCCCCTGGATCAGCAGGTCGTAGCCGGGCCGATCGCTCCAGGGTCCGGAGTCGCCGAACGCGGAGATCGAACAGTAGACCAGTTCGGGGTGGTCCTCGGCCAGCTCCTCGTAGCCGAGGCCGAGGCGTTCGGCTGTCCCCGGCCTGAAGTTCTCGACGACGACGTCGGCCTCGTCGATCAGCTCCCGACAGATCTCGTACCCCTCCTCGGATTTGAGGTTGAGTTCGACGCTCCGTTTGTCGTAGTTGACCGTCCAGAAGTACGGCGACTCGCCGTGTTCGGACGCCGCCCGTCCTTCGCCCTCGTAGTCGGAGATGTCGACGAACGGCGGTCCCGAGTGTCGGCTGTCGTCGCCCACCTCCGGCCGTTCGATCTTGATCACCTCAGCGCCCTGGTTCGCGAGCATCAGCGTCGCGAACCCGCCGGTCACGAACGTCGTCAGATCGACTACGGTGATGTCGTCGAGAATCCCACGGCTAGCTCTGGCTACCATACACCAAGGATGCGAGAATACCGTATTAAATCTTGCCGTTAGTTACTCATTCCCACTGTACAGCACGAGCAAGGCGAGGACGATCCCGGCACCGACGAGCGCGAGCGCACCGAGCGTTCCGAGAAGAACCGTCTCGTTCGCGTACGTGAGCAGGGAGCCGGCGAGCGCGGCCCCGGCCGCGCCGAAGCCGAACATCCCGAGGTAGGCGTAGCCGTAGGAGAGCCCGTGAACGTCGGCCGCCGCGTACTCGGCGATCACTACCTGGTAGATCGGCGCCGTCGCGTAGAGGAAAAAGCCGAGCGCGGCACAAACGAGCAAGAACGGAGCGAGCCCCCAGCTGACGGAGGGAATGAAGACGAACGCGAGCACGCCGAGGGTGAACAGCGTCGAGAAAAACGCGTACTCCGTCCGAACGTGGTCGGTGATCCGGCCGCCGGCGTACTGGCCCAGAATGCCGATCATCAGGATCCCCGTGTAAATGTACTGTGCGGGTTCGGCCTCCTGTCCGAAGATCTCGTAGGTGCCGAACTGCGGCAGTCCCCCGATCATATCCGGCAGGAACGTGAGGAGACCCCGGTAGTAGACCCCGTAAATCATGATCGCGGCGAACGTGAGCAGGAACCCGGTCGTGAACAGCAGCCTCGAGTCGTCGACGATCGACTGGAGGTCCATCGACGAGCGGTCGTCGTCGGTGCCGTCCCCCCCGTCGGCCGCGGTCGCGGCGTCTTCGTTGAACTCGATCAGCGAGCCGAACGCGACGACGGCGACCGCCGGGACGGTGAGCGCGACGACGACGAGCCGCCAGTCGAAAAAGAGGAGCAGCGAGGCGGTCAACAGGGGACCGAACGCGGTGCCGATGTTGCCGCCGACGCCGTGGTAGGCGAACACCGTGCCGCGGTTTTTCGCCCCGCGACTGATCAGCGAGAGACCGGCGGGGTGATAGACGCTCGCGGCGACGCCCCAGACGACGATCGCCACCATCAGCACGTAGACGTTGGGCGCGAGCGCGAGCAGGAAGAACCCGCCGCCCATTCCGATCACCGATGCGACGATCAATCGGCGCGATCCGTACGTATCGGAGAGCAGCCCGCTCGGGATCGCGCCGACGCCGATGAGGCCGTAGCCGATACTGACGACGATTCCGAGGACGAACGGCGAGACGTCGAACACGTCCAGCCAGATGACGATGAAGATGGGGATGCTCAGCTCGTAGGTGTGGAAGATCCCGTGTGCGAGCATCGTAAACCCCGTAATCGATCGGTCGTTCTCATCCATCGTCGTCTATCACTCCGTTCGAAAGCGGGGACGCACCTGGCATGTCATAACGAAGCGTGTCGGATCTACTTAACCCGTTCCCTACCGTTTTCGCTTCCGTCCGGGCCGATCGGCGACGCGCTATCCCGCATATTAGGACGTCTCATATGTGGTCAATAGGCGGCTGTTAAACGCCAATTGGTCGAGCAACTCGCTGAGACAAACGCTATATAGAATCCGAACATACGGGATAGGTGTGGAAATCGGTCCGAGCCTGTCGAATGGAGCCGAATCACACGTTCAGCTGTCGGCCGGCAGTCTTTATTACAAAAGTACAGGTGTAATCAGCAGGAACGAGCCCGGTCTTGGATGATAATATATCCGAAACTGCGACGAAAGACGGCCGAATCGAGATCGTCGATTCGGCGAGCGAACGTCGACAGTCCCGCATCGTCGGATTCGAAGGGAGATCGATCCTGGGAGCCGTCTCTGCGGTGAATGGGGATAATTTATAATGCCTCGAGGCACAAGATCGACCATGGCAAACAGACCGAAATCGGGGGCACGAACGACCGAGACCTCGATAGCGATCATCGACGCGCTCCGCGAGCTGGGGGAGGCGACGATCGACGATCTATCCGACCATCTCGGACTCGCGCCGAGCACCGTCCATCGCCATCTCGTCACGCTTCGCGAGCACAGCTACGTGGTTCTCGCGGACGGCCGCTACCGGATCGGGCTCCAGTTTCTCACCGTCGGCGGCCACGCACAGCGGACGACGACGGCGTACCCCATGATCAAGCAGAAAGTCGACACGCTGGCAGCGGAGACCGGCGAGCGAGCCCAGTTTCTCGTCGAAGAAAACGGTGAACGCGTCTACCTGTACACCGAGGTCGGACAGAGCGCGGTGCAGACGGGCGCCCACATCGGAAAACGGGGCCCGCTTCACACGAGTGCTGCGGGAAAGGCGATCCTCGCGAACATGCCGGCGGACCGCGTCGACGAAATCGTGGCGACACACGGGTTACAGGGAGTGAGCGAAAACACGATCACGACGCGCGCGGAACTCGAGGAGGAGTGCGAGCGAATCCGGGACCGGGGGTACGCCTTCAACAGGCAGGAGACGACGGAGGGCGTTCACGCGGTCGGTGCGGCGGTGACGGACGCGGACGACGAGGTGATCGGGGCGCTGAGCGTCTCCGGACCCGCCCACCGCGTAAAAGGGTCACAGCTCACCGACGAGCTTCCGGAGCGGGTGCTCAGCGCGGTCAACGAACTCGAACTCCACATCGCTCACTCGATCTAGCCGTCGGTCACCGATCCCGCTGTTTGCCCGAACCCGTCGGCGTCTCTCGATCCCGCTCGGTCTCGACGGGAACGAGTCGCGGCGGGGACTCCGCCCCGTCGGTCGGCTCGAGGACGACCGAATCGCCCGCCTCGAGGCCGTCCTCGAGGCGCGCGATGATACTCGCATCGCCGTTGAAGGAGGCCAGCCCGAGCCGGTTCGGGGCGCTGACGCCGTCGGGCGTGACGTGAACCGCCGTCACCGCCTGCACGGTTCCGACGCCCGAATCGCGAGACCGCAGTCCGTCGGCGCCGCAGTCGAGACAGCGGCGTTTCTCGTAGAAGGTTCGCCGACTGCAGTTCGGACACTCGAGGACGCGCGTCATCCGCTCGCCTCCACGATCGTACAGACACTGTTGTTTCCGAACCCGGCGACGTTGATGGCGAGTCCGTACCGGGGCGAATCGACCGCGCGGTCGTTCGGAACGTCGCCCCGGAGCTGCCAGACGAGTTCGATTAGCTGGGAGATTCCCGTCGCTCCCAGGGGGTGACCCCGCGCCTTCAGCCCGCCGCCGGGGTTGACCGTCAGACCGCCGTCGCCGTCGATATCGGTGTGACCGTCGCGAGTCAGTTTCCACGCCTGACCCCGCTCGGCGAGACCCAGTTCCTCCATCTCGAGCCACTCGAGGATGGTGAACGCGTCGTGGATGCACGCGACGTCGATCTCGTCGGGGCTCGTCTCCGCCGCGTCGTAGGCCGCTCGGCCGGCGGCCGCGGCGCTCTCGATCCGTAACGGGTCTGCCCGATCCGCGACGGCGTGGACGCCGACGGCGCTCTCGCAGGCCGTGACCGACACGTCCGCGTCCGCCGCCGTGACGACCACCGCGGCGGCTCCGTCCGACGTCGGACAGCAGTCGTACAGGCGAAGCGGCGTCGCGACCTTCGGCGAGTCGAGAACGTCCGCGACGGTCACGTCGCGCTCGAACTGCGCGTACGGATTTCGCCGCGCGTTCGCGTGGTTCTTCACCGCAACCCGTGCGAGGTCGCGCCGGGTCCCGTCGTAGGTCTCGAGGTACCGTGCGGCCGCGAGACCCGCAAACGAGGGGAGGGTGATCCCCTGGTCGTACTCCTGGCTGTGCGTGATCCGGCTGATGATCTCGGTCGCGACCGACGTGTCGGCCACCGACATCTTCTCGCCGCCGACGGCGAGTGCGACCTCGGAACGTCCCGCGCGAACGGTGTCGACCGCGTCGAGCACCGCGCTCGCACCGGTCGCGCTCGTGTTCTCGATCCGGCGTGCGGACGCGCGACCGAGGCCGAGGCTGGCGGTCAACGCGTTGGCCAGTCCGGACGTGCTGTTGAACGCTTCGGCGGCCATGTTCCCGACGTGTACCGAATCGACGGCGGCCGGTTCGACCTCGGCGTCCTCGAGGGCCCGTTCCGCCGCGGTTTCTAACAACTCGGCGATCGATCGATCGTCGGATCCGGTAAACCTCGTCATACCGACGCCGGGGAGTCCGAAGCGAGTCGGCGATGCCTCTGGCCGACCCTGCGGGGAGTTATGACTTACCATCTCAGTGCGTGAGATAACAAACCACACTGTCTTATAGATGTCGTTGCGAACGCCCGGTAACCGAACGAACACCGGTCGTCGTTCCGAATGTAGGGGCGTTCCGTCGCGTTCCCTACTGAGTTCGAAATGTTCTAGTTATGTCAATCCAGGCCGAGTATAGTATTGTGCTCTATATACTATACTATTGGCGGATTACGCTCGAGCGTCTCGCAACCGACAGTCGGAAATCAGTCCTCGGTAGACCATCGTCGAAGGACGAGACTGGCCGTCTACTCCATACGAGAGTCGTATCATCCGCGTGTTTTAGAGCGACTTCCTGTGATGGGGCCGCGCTGTCTGCGCGCTAATCGAACCCGTTTCCTGCCGGCACCGCGCGTTCACCTCCGGACCGTCAGTGAGCGAAGATACTATCTCTAACCCAATATATTGAACTACTAACTACAGTGGGTACCGGGATGGTAATATAGTTGCTATATGTGGGCGACCTCCGATCGATCTCGAAACCGGACGGCTTCAGGTGACGGCCCTCGTGGCCCGCAGCGAGGGGCGAAGGGGCCGAGGACGTCAATCGATCGAGGACGAATTCGGCTGTTCGGGCCCTCGAGTCCGCCGTCTTCGGCTCCGGCTCGATTCGACGTGCTGAATATCCTGGAGCCGAGAACGGTTCAGTAGATTCGATGTACTGGCGTGGACTCGACGGCGAACGGGGGGAGGGATGGATCTAGGTCGTCGGGAGTTCGGGACGGCCGCGGGAGCCTCGCTCTCGGCGCTGCTCGCGGGCTGTAGCGCGCTCGGCGACGAGCAAAGCGACGGGGACGAGACGGATACCGAAACTGACGATACCGACGACGCCGGCGATACCGAGGAGAGCGGCGGCGGCGAGGATCCCGAGACCGAGACCGACGTCGAGGACGAGCAGAAGGTGTACGAAGACGAATCGATGCCGGGCGAGGTCGTCCTGTCGGACGAGGCCGACCGCCACCTCGAGGCCGTCCGGGAGACCTTCTCCTGGATGAACGAGTCGCCCGGCGACACGTGTCACGTACACGTGATGCTCGCGAACGACAGCGGAGCCGACCTGACCGTCGACATGACGGCTCGGATCTACGACGAGGACGGGACCGAACTCTCCTCGACGACGAGCGCCGGCGTGGCGGGCCCGGAGCCGGACGAGGACGACGCGGTGTACTCGATCGAACTCAACAACTGCGAGGCGACCGCCGAGTACGAACTCGAGGTCACCGTCGCCGACGTCGCCGGAGAGTTCGACGAGGAAGACCTCGACGAGGCGGACGAGGAGACGGCCGAAGAGACCGACGAGGCGGACGAAGCCGACGTCGACGATAGCGACGACGGGGAAACGGACCCGGACGACGGGGAACCGGACGAGGAGGAACAGGCGGAGTCGGACGACGACAGCGACGGCCAGAACGAAACCGACGACACGGACGACGCCGACGACGAGGAGGACGCAGACGACGCGGACGACGGGGAGAGCGTGCTCCGCGTGACCGTTCAGGACGAGGACGGGGATCCCATCGATCACGCCACCGTCGAGGTCGACGGCGCCGGCCTGTTCAACTGGGGCGAAACTCGAGACGTCGACGACCAGGGGCGAGCCGAGTTCGACCTCGAGGACGGGGCGCACACGCTCACCGCCGAGGCGGACGGCTACTCGCCCGTCGAGGAGACCGTCGAGGTCGACGGCGACACCGAGCACGCGATGACGCTCGAGGCGGACGGAAGCGACGAGAGCGACGAAGACGAGACGAACACGCTGACCGTCTTCGTCCGGGACGGCGACGACGACCCGATCGATCACGCGACCGTCGCGGTCGATGAGAGCGGATTCGGCGGCGCGAGCGAGTCACAAAACGTCGACGACCGGGGGCGAGCCGAGTTCGACCTCGAGGACGGCGAGTACGAACTCACCGCAGCCGCGGACGGCTATCCGACCCTGGAGGAGACCGTCGCCCTCGACACCGATCTGGAGTACACGGCGACGCTTCGAGCGGGCGACTAAACGAACTCCGTCTTCCTCGAGGCAGCCCAGAGGGGCGCTCGCCCCGATCTCAAGGGAAAGAGTAAGGTGAGACGAACGACCTTCGTAGGGGATGAGCAGCGATCGGAGTCCGCGCTGGGAGTACAAGGCCGTCGAGCCGCCGACGGAGTTGACGAAGCGCGAATCCGCAAACCCCGAGAAACGGTTGAACGAGCTGGGTGCGGACGGCTGGCGGCTCGTCGAGACCGTTTCTTACGACGGCGGCGGCACGAAGTTCCTGCTCTTCGAACGGCGTCTCGAGGACTGAATCTACCGATGAGGGATCTGACGACCGCCAACACGATGCGCGAGCGGGCCGCCGAGAACCGCTACAAGCTCTGGGTGCTCCTCAACGCGAACCGGTGGCTCCTCACGGGGGTGCTGGCGGCGGGCGTGTTCTCGCTGCTGATGCTCTGGGGCGTCTCGAGTTCGCAGTCGATTCGCGCGGTGATCGCCTCGGAGGACTGGGTGAAGATGACGTTCCAGGCGCTAGTCGGCGCCATCATCACCGGGACGACCCTCGTCGTCTCGATCAACCAGCTGGTCCTCTCCCAGGAGATCGGACCGCTGGGGAGCCAGCGAAAGCGAATGGATCTCGCGATGGACTTCTACCAGAACACCGACGAGCTACTGGACTTTCCGAGTCCCGCGAACCCGGCGCTGTTCCTCGAGGAACTCATCGACGCGACCAGCGATCGGGCTCGTCGATTCGAGCAGGCCGTACGACGCAGCGACGACGAGGAGCTGCGCGCACAGACCGCGGAGTACGTCGACGACCTCCTCGAGAACGCGACCGTGGCCGGAGAGGGGCTGAACGGTGCCGACTTCGGCTCCTACGACGTGATGAACTCGGCGCTGAACTACAACTACGACCGGAAGATGTACGATCTCCGCTGGTTGTTGGCCGAGTACGAGGACCGGCTCTCCGAGGAACAACGCGAAGCGGGCGTCCGGACCCTCGAGGCGCTGACGATGTACGGGCCGGCGAGAGAGTACATCAAAACGCTGTACTTCCAGTGGTCGCTCGTCAAGCTCTCGCAGGGGATCCTCTACCTGGCCGTCCTCGCGCTCGTCGTCGCCGGCGGAATGCTGTTGTTCGTCCACGAGGGGACGATGATCGGCTCGCTGTTCGGCGTCGACAACCTGCTGTGGATCGTCGCTCTCGCGTACACGATCTGCGTGCTGCCGTTCCTGCTGTTCGTCTCCTACATCCTTCGCCTGGCGACGATCGCGAAGCGAACGTCGGCGATGGGGCCGCTGGTCCTTCGAGGGGACTGAGGTCGCCGAAACGCCGATCGCGCCGTCAGTACCCCGCTCGAGCGTTCGAGAGCTGACACCGAACGCAGCGGTCGCCGGGGACGCAGCCGTCGTCGTCGTGCGGGCAGTCGGACTCCTCGACGTCGACGGAGAGTTCGCGCTTCGCGTCCTCCCACGCGGCCTCCCAGCGTTCGATATCCATCTCCGCGGAGGTGAAGACGACGCTCTCGTCGCGGTCGACGATCTTCGCCGCCGTCACCGACTGCTTGTGGTCTTTCACCACCTCGATCGCGTCGGAGTACGAGTCACACCGGATCGTCCTCGTCTCGTCGCCGTCGTCCAGCAGGCGAACGGTTACGGAGCCGTCGATCTCCTCGGTCGGTTCGAGTCCTCCGGTCATACTGCCGGAGTCGGGTCGGCGATACAAAAGGGTGCGCTCGAGTTTCGACGAACCCGACTGTCGACGTCGCCTGAAGTACAGACAATCCAAAGAGCCATCCGATACTCCCTCGTCACTGAACGGTATGGTCACCGTCAGATCGCTCGTCCAGTGGGGGCTGGGCGTGTTCGTCGCACTCTTCGCGCTTACCGCGCTCTCCGCGATCGAACTCTCACCGCTCTCGATACTGCAGGGCGTGCTCGCTGCCCTCCTGTTTCTCGGCGCCGCGGCGCTCATCGTTCCGCGAACGCGGGCGGCGATCGTCGGACGGACCGATCGTTCCCTCTCGTCGGGCGTCCTCGCCGTCCTCGTCGTCGTCGCGGTTCTGACCGGGGTGCTCGTCACGCCGCTCGAGGCCGACGACGAACCCGCGGTCGACGCCGACGGCGAGGACCTCGAGGCCGCCGATACCGACAGCCAGGCGGACGACGACGGGACGCAAGCCGACGAGACGAACGACGCGGACGGCGAAGTGGAGTCCGACGACGGTGCGGCGGACGAAACCGACAGCGAACCGGGGTCAGCGGAGGCGGACGCCGACGACGATACCGGAGGGGACGATCCTGACGACGACCCGAGCGACGAATCGGAACCCGCCAGCACGGACGGCGACTCGGAGCCCGACCGAACGACCGACGTGGACGGCGAACTCGAGATCCACCATATCGACGTCGGCCAGGCCGATTCGACGCTGCTCGTGACCCCCGACGGCGAGACGGTGCTGATCGACACCGGCGACTGGCGCCAGGACGGGTCGGACGTTATCGCATACCTCGAATCGCAGGGCGTCGACCGGATCGATCACCTCGTGGCGACCCACGGCCACGCCGACCACGTCGGCGGTCACGCCGCGGTGATCGAACACTTCGAAACCGACGGCGACGGTGTCGGAGTCGCCTACGACTCGGGGGTCGTCCACGACTCCGCGACCTACGAGAACTACCTCGACGCGGTCGATACCCACGACGTCGACCTCTTCGAGGTCGCCGAGGGCGACGAACTGCCGATCGACGGGCTGGAGGCGACCGTGCTGAACCCGCCCGCGGGCGCCGCCGGCGACCTCCACTACAACAGCGTCGCGGTCGCGTTCGAGTTCGGCGAGTTCGTCTACCTGACGACCGGCGACGCCGAGGCCGACGCCGAACGGCGGATGGTCGAGGCCCACGGCGACGACCTCGAGGCCGACGCGTACCAGGCTAGCCACCACGGCTCGTCGACGTCGTCCACCCAGCCCTTTATGGCTGCAGTCGAGCCGGAGATCGCCGTCATCTCAAGCGACTACGACAGCCAGTACGGCCATCCACACGAGGAGGTGCTCGAGGACTACGCCGAGCGAGGGATCGAGACCTACTGGACGGGCGTCCACGGCGACGTCGTGGTGACGACCGACGGCAGCGCTGTGAGCGTCGAGACCGAACGGGAGTTCTCGAACGACGCGGCCGACCTCCGGGAAGAGCGAGCCGACGAACAGGCCAGCGTCGCCACACCACAGGTTGATACGGCTACGGCCGGTGTGTCCGGATAATGACCGCCGACGGCTCGTTCACCTGCGTCGTCGATCGCATCGTCGACGGGACGACGGCCGTCGTGCTCTTAGAGGAGGATGGCGACGTCGTCGACCAGCTGGATCTCGACCTCGAGACGCTCCCGGAGGAGTGTCGCCACGAGGGTGCGCTGTTCGACGCCGACGTCTCCGACGGGACGCTCGTCGACCTCGAGCATCGACCCGAGCGCGAGCGAGAGCGACGGGAACGGCTGCAGGAGAAGTTCGATCGGCTCTCGAAGCGACTCGACGAACGGTAGGCAGGCCGCTGTTCGACGCCGTACGGTTCGCGACCGCGATCACGGTCGGCTGAGCGGCGGTCTTCGACTGCGTTCGGATCGTCGGTTCGAAGAGGACGACGGTCGGTTGACGTTCGGCTCCTCACTCAGTCCGCGCTGTGGGCCGGAATGGATCCACACTCCGGACAGCCGACGTGTTTCGTGGTTCTGTAATCGAGCGCAGCACTGCACCGGGTACACTTGTACTGGGTCTCAGTCATCGAGCGCTGGTAATCCGCTCGAGCGTATATACTTTGTGCGACGTCTATAACGGTTAATTCGGCAGATTCGGGCGAACCTCACCCCACGATCAGCCGGCACGTTCGTCGGCGCCGACGTTTTCCCGGCTCTCGAACGACTCGGGGTCGGGCTCGATGTTGGCGAACTGGACCGCCCGCGTCCCGAGCGTCTCGACGCGCTGACGGATAGCGTCGTCGACGAGTTCGCGCCCCTCGAACCGACGGTGGGCGTTCGGAACCGCGGCCTGATGCGGGAGCACCCAGGCGTCGAGGGCCCGGCAGACGACCCGCAGGTGGTCGAGCGCCCCGATGGGGAAGCTCCCGCCGGAGACCGCGAGCAGCCCGACGGTCTTGTTTTCGAACTCGTCGAACCCGCAGTAGTCGAGCGCGGTCTTCAACACCGAGGAGTACGACCCGTGATACATCGGCGTTCCCAGGAGGATGGCGTCGGCCTCCCGAACCCGTCGGGCGAGTTCCGACGCGTCGCCGGCCTCGTCGTCGTCGGCGTCGAACAGTGGGATCTCGAGCTCCCGGAGGTCGATCAGTTCGGTGCTCGCGCCGGCGGCCGCGGCGGCGTCCAGGGCGTGTCGCAGGGCGGGGCGGGTGTAGCTCTCCTCGCGGAGGCTTCCGGCGACGGCGACGACGTGCACTGTGTTCTCGTCCATAGGACACGTTCGGCGGTGTGGGTTAAAACCGCTCTCCCGCACGCGGCGGCCCGGTCGGTCCGCTACTCGTTCGTCGCGACGGGGTCTTCGCTCGCGGCCTCGAGCAGGAGGATCGCCCCGCCGAGGAGGGCGACGTTCTTGCAGAAGTTGATCTTGTTCGCCTGGCGCTGTTCGCCCTCCATCGTCCAGAAATCGTGGATCCCCGGCGTCGTCCCGAGGAAGAAGACGATCACCGCGCCGGCGGATGCTCGAGGGAACTTCCAGAGGACGATACCCAGATTGGCGACGAGGAGCATCCCGGTGACGAACGGAACCAGATGTTCTGCGGCGGGGACCCCCTTCTCGCGCGCGATCTCGACGCGTTTGTCGTTGCTCCGGAAGCCGTCGATCGCCATGTACGCGAGCGTCGCACCGTACAGCAAACGGCCCAGTCTCGAGGGCGGGGACGAGTCGGCCATCGGTCAGATCGCCTCCATTCGGCTGACGTTCGCCCCGAGTCGTCCGACCGTCTCGTACGCTCCGCGCTCGTCGCGTCGCATGAGTCGCCCTTCAACGTCGTCTCGCTGGTCGGGCACGTCGAACAGGCCGGAGCCACAGAGGACGTCGCCGTCGTGGACGGTCCACGTCTCGATGACCTCGTGGGGCTCGCCGGGGAACGGCACCCGCTCGAAGTCCCGTCCGAAGTTCGTCGATTCGAACAGCGCGACCTCGTGTTCGTCGTCGACCCACGCCGGCGGCGCCTCCTCGCCGCCACAAAAGAACAGTCGGCCGTCGTGGACGAAGACGCACCTGATGTACGAGAAGTCGTTGCCGTCGTCGAGTCGAGTCCACGAGTCCCCCGCATCGGTCGTCCGATACAGGCCGCCGACGCCGACCGCGTGGCCCAGCCCGAGGTTCTCGAGGTCGTGATCCAGGTAGCCCGTCGTCGCGAGCCAGACGTCCTCGGAGATCGGCAGCACCTGGTGAACGTCGTCGATGATCGTCTCCCGGCGGTCGAGCCAGGTCTGACCGCCGTCCGTGCTCAGGTGGATCCCGCCGGCTTCGACCCCGGCGATCAGTTGCTCCGGTCGGCCGGGGACGGCCTCGAGCGCCCGCAGCCGCGCGTAGTGAGGATCGATCGGCGACTCCCAGTGGCCGCGCGAGGGGAGTTCTCGAAAGCCCTTCAGCTCCGACCAGGTCTCGCCGTCGTCGACCGAGCGGTAGATGTAGGGATCGTTCGTCCCCGCGTAGAGCGTCCCGTCGGCGGTCGCGAGGATCGACCACACCTCGCTCTCGCCGGCGTGCCAGAAGCGGTCGCCGAGAGGGACCTCGAGATCTTCCCAGGTTCGGCCGCCGTCTCTCGAGCGGTACGCCCCCGTCGACGACGCGACGAAGGCGCCGTCGGCGTGGTCCCACGATTTAACCGCCGTGACGACCTCGCAGTCGAGCACACGCTCTGCCTCGTCCCGATCGAAGGGGATCCCGTCGACCCGGTAGAGGCCGTCGTCCGTCCCGATCAGCAGCGTCATGTGTGTCACGTTACTCGGGCACATAATAAAGTTTTACCAGCCTGTAAAACGCTAAGTGCTCGCGCCGACGATAGGGTGACTACGACGGCCTCGTTCACACCGTTTGCGGTACACCCAACCTGACTTATGCCACCGACACACCCGACGAAACGGCCGACCGACGCAGCGTCCCTCGACGACCACCCGGAGCTACCGACGGAACTCCTCAACCTGCCCTGGATCGACGTCCACAACCACGCCCACACGCTCTCGTGGGAGGACCGCGAACGGTACGCGCTCTCCGGCTGCGAGTCGATGGTGATGGTCGCCTCGGGCTACCACTGGACGCCCTACAAGCCGGTCAGGACCGAGGACATTCGGTTCCTCTGGGACGACGCGATCAATCGACGCGCGGCGATCGAACGAAACCACTTCTTCGAGGCTAACCTCGGACTGGGAATCCACACGGGCGTCCGCATCGAGGACCCCGACGAGGCGATCGACGCGATGGCCGACTACTGCGCGCTCGAGGAGGTCGTCGCGGTCGGCGAGACCGGCGTCACGCCCTCCCAGCACGTCAGCGCGTGGGACATAGACGAGCAGCGCGCGATCGTTCAGGCCCAGATGGAACTCGCGGCCGACCACGACCTGCCGGTGCTCCTGCACACGCCGAACACCTCGAGCGACTCGGGTCGATCCTACCGGGACGGGATCGGAACGCCGGGCTACGAGAAGAACCCCGGGCTGGGTCAGGAGCCGGTGATCGACGCCGAGAACCCGGCGCTCGAGGCGGTGAAGATCGACGTCGAGGCGGCACGCGACGCGGGGATCGACGAGGAGCAGGTCGTCGCCTCCCACGCGGACGGGAACAACACCGAGTACCTCATGGAAGAGACCGACTGCTACCTGAGCTACACCATCGGCCACTCGTGGCTGATCGGCGTCACCGCCGCGGACGTCGCCGACGCGATCGACGAGTACGGACCCGAGCGGATCATGGTCGACACCGACTGTGCAAACGTCCTGCGGACGGATCCGTTCGCGCTGAAGCGGGCCATCTTCGAACTCTATCGCTACGGGATCGACGCGGAGGCGATTCGGAAGGTGGTGCTCGAGAACCCGCGCGAGGTGTTCGACATCGGTCGGTAGACGCGAGAAGAGGATCGTCGCCGCTTAGCAGTAGTTGGTACGATATTTTTGGTATTCAGCCTCGATGCTGAATACGAGGTGGCCGATTCGTTACGTAGCGAGTGCAAACTGCTCGCTTCGCTCGCAGTTTCTACTGGGCG